>JALSLV010000114.1 GCA_026988115.1 Lysobacterales bacterium
TGAAGTCCGCAAAATTTACAATTTTGCGTGTTAATTATTAAAGAAAAAATTGTAAATTTGGCTACGAGATAAACCGAAAGTTCAGTCCTTCGAAATCCCGTACTAACCATAGCCTAAGCGTTAGGTGTAATCTGAGAAACTATATATGAAAATAGAGTTTAGAACATATAATAATTTCCAATCAACAATTTTTGATTTAATAAGTGGTAAAAGAGAAACAAAACAAACCCTAGCATTAGGATATTTATTATCAAATGACATATCTTTTTTGAATAAATTTCTTAAACTGAAAGCAATTAAGGAAAAAATTAATTTTGGAAAACTGGAAAGATATTCGAAAATAATAATTAGCACAGAATTAAACTCAAACTTGAATAAAAGAATTGATATTGCAATTTCGTTTTTACTTAATGATTTGCCATATAAAGCTCTGATTATTGAAGCGAAAAGTATCGGAGTGAATGTTTCTGTGAAAAATGTAAAAAATCAAATCGAGAAGTATATTAAAAATGAAACTTTTCCAGATTTAGAAGGCTTTGAGTTAACAGGATGTATTTTAACTAAAAACAAATTAATTATTAATTCAGATAATTTAATATCAATTTCTTGGGATGAAATAATTGAACTTTTATCAAAACAAAATGGACTTGCAAAAGATTACCTTAAATTTTTATCAAATATTAATGGAACTATGAAATTTTACGAAAAAGAAGTTTATTCAATACCAGCTGGTGATAGTAACAAATATCAATATAATTATCCTTTTATTTATGAATGTCCAAATACTTCAAGTTACATACCTAAAAAGAAACCTTTATATGTTACATTTAGAATGAAAGAAGGTATAATGGAAAAACTTTTTGGTATTGATGATATTATTGTTTTTAATCCATATAGAGATTTTAATACTTTTATAAAAAACCCTAAATATTCAGATAAAATAAAAAAAAGAATAAAAGATTATTGTGATGATTTTTGGGGAGAAGGAAAATATGATGATAATGAAAAACAATTTTTTATACTTTCACTTGAAAATATAATAGAATTAAAACATAAACCAAGACCTAAAAAAAATAATGTAGCACGAATTTATTATACTCTTGCAGAAATTTTGAGTGGTAAAAAACATATAGAAAAAGATAAAAATTAAATATGAAACGGACAATTGAAATTAATAATATTATAATTGATTTAGGAAACATTAAAAGTATAGAAAATGATTGTATTCCAATGGTAGACAAAGGAGGTTATATAATTATAACTTTACTAAAAGGAAAAGAATATGTTTTCAATGAAACTATTGGAGATTATGAACTTATTGAACCAAAAATAAAAATATTTGCACCTGACTATGGGAAAGCTGCTACTTGGATTGATGAAATTGATAACGAATGGAATAAATACTTATTAGAAAAAAGAATGTAAAAAAGAAACTACACCTAACAATTTGTATAGTTAATGGCTACTAATTGCTAAACCTAAAGTTGAATTTTCAAACAAAGTTTGGTGCTTAACTGAAAAGTTAGTACTTTTAACACGCCACTAACCATACAAGTAGCCGTTAGCCACAATATTAAAACCAGAAAATTGCGAATGAATACTTCAATGAATAAAACCGCCAGATTTGCAGGATTACTTTATTTAGCAATGATAATTGGAGGAATAATAAGTCTTGCATATATTCCTTCACAATTAATAGTTTCAGAAAGTGCATCAAAAACACTTGAAAACATTATAAACTCTGAATTTTTATTTAGAATAGGAATGGTTGTTGGTATTGTTACTTTTCTCATTCACATTTTATTGCCATTGGTTTTGTACAAACTTTTGCATAAAGTAAACAAGTTTCTCGCTAAGCTTATGGTAATCTTTTCATTGATAAGTGTGGCTATTTTTTTTGTAAATATCTTGAACAAGTTTTCAGTTCTAACACTAATAAAAAATACTGAATATACACAAAGTACTATCGAACTTCAAAATCAAGTAATGTTTTACATTGACAATTATAACAATGGTCTTGAAATTTCACAGATATTTTGGGGTCTTTGGTTATTTCCATTTGGGTATTTAGTTTATAAGTCAGGTTTTCTACCAAAATTTTTAGGTCTACTTTTAATGGTTGGTTGCTTTGGATATTTAATAACATTTTTTGGAGGTTTCTTATTTTCAAATTATAATAATACAATTATTTCCGAAATTGCGGGGTATCCTGCTCCTCTTGGAGAATTCGGAATTTGTTTGTGGCTTTTAATAATGGGAACGAATAAAATAAGTTTTGGAAATAAATATTAAAATTAAACTTGCTTTTTTATGGACAGCAACAACATTTTGCTATTTGTATGGCGACTATTTTGAATTATATACTCCAGGCAAAGTATTAACCTTGCCAGATATTACCAGACACTCAGGATGACATATGGAGAATATATCAAGGCTTAATTTGTATTTAATAGTTATTCTATTGAGTGCAAATTGTAACGCAGAGATATTTTCCATATGTCATCCCTAACCATATGATTTTAAAATGAAAGGTCGCCATGTGTTCGCTCATCACTTCGTTATTTTTGCTTGATGTAGAATAACTATAACTTCACAAAAAATAACTCGTGAGCGAACAAACACATGACGACTGAGTGAGCGGTAATATCTAGCAAGGTTAATAGATAGTTTAATAAGTGGAGAAAATGTATAGAATACTCCTATGGTATTATTTATCGCATCGCTAATTTTGACCATCCCACCTTTAATGATTATCTTTTCTCTTGTATTAAAATCCCGTATAAATAGAATACTAAATATAGTCTTCGGATTACTGTTTACAATTATGATGGTATTGATTGCTATTGGTTCACTAACTCCTTGGTAGTCATTTTATGTCTTTTTAGCAATTGTAGAAGCATCATTAACCTTTATAATTGCATGGAAAGCATTTAAATGTCTAAACAAACTGATTAAAAGCCAGTTGCCAACAACGTGTATAAAATTCATTGAATAAAAAGGTATTTAAGCTCAATTGACAATTAAATATAGCTCAAAACTTAATGCATATAAGATCAACTTAATAGTGTGTTGACCTTAATTTGAATAATTCTAATACCAAAATCACTTTAATTCTCACTATTGTATTTAATTATTGTCCTTGCAAATAAGGATGATATAACATACAATCATCCTTATGAATAAGGATAAACAAAAAAATAGAATTAAAACAGTAATTGTGAGTTTCCAAGAAAGATCATTTGCACATGTAATTAAACGTGATATTGATTTGCCAATCAATACTAAAAAAATCGTGTCTTTGATTGGTGTACGCCGTTCTGGCAAGACCTATATGCTGTTTCATTTAATTCAACAATTGCGAAATAGTGTTGATAAAAAAAATATTGTATACCTCAATTTTGAAGATGATAGGTTATATCCACTATCACTTGAAAATTTGGATATGTTGCTTGAGAGTTATTATGAGTTGTATCCTGAGAAAAGAGATCAAAAAGTTTATGTGTTTTTAGATGAGGTACAAAATATAGTTGGATGGGAACGTTATGTTCGCAGAATTTATGATACTGAAAATATTCAACTGTATATTACGGGTTCGTCTTCAAAACTTTTGTCCAGCGAAATTGCCACATCATTACGCGGCCGCACTATCACCTATGAGGTTTTTCCATTTTCATTTAAAGAATATTTGCACGCTAAAAATATTGAAGTCAATCTCTATTCAGCAAGGAGTGTTAGCTTTATAAAAAATGCTTTTAATCGTTATTTGGTCGATGGTGGTTTTGCTGAAACTTTTGACGAAACTGAAGATATTCAACGCAGGATACTCAAAGATTATCTTGATTTAATCGTTTATAAAGATATTATTGAACGCTATTTAATAAAAAATCATAGCCTATTAAAGCATTTAATCAAACACTTGTTTGTCAATATGGGCACCTTAGTAAGCTTTAATAAATTATATAACGACTATAAATCACTAGGGTATAAGGTTGGAAAAGATACCTTATTTGATTATATTTCCTATTTACAAGAGGCGTATGCTTTGTTTACTGTGCCTATTTATCGGCATTCAGTAAAAGAAGAAATACGCAATCCAAAAAAATTATTTGCTATTGATAATGGCTTTAAAAAATTATTCAGTATAATTTCATCGCAGGATTATTCTATACTATATGAAAACATGGCATTTTTGCACTTGCGCAGGCAAACAAGCGAAGTTTATTATTTCAAAAAAAAACAGGAAGTTGATTTGTATATCAAAACTGATAAACAATACTTGGTAAATGTCAGTTATGATATTAGTAATCCTGACACCATGAAACGGGAAACAAAGGCATTGTGTGAAGCGATGGACTATTTTAATTTGAAAACTGCCTATTTAATAACATCAGAAGTAGAAGATACAATTGTTGTTGAGGGCAAAACAATAGACGTTATTCCCATGTGGAAATGGTTATTGTCTTAAAATAGCAAATTAAGTATATTTAAGACGTTAGCGTTCAGGTAAAAACAAATGGACATTCAAAAAAAAATGATAATAGAAACTGAAAACTTAAGATTAATTGTGTGTGATACTGAAATCTTAAAGGAAGCCATTTCCGGAAATGAGAACCTCTCGAAAAAATTAGGAGTTACAGTGCTTGACAATTGGACAGAATTTGGTGTTGGTGCATTAGAATTCTCACTTAAAAAACTCTCAGAAAATGAGAATGAGAGTGGTTGGTGGACATGTTTCCCAATTCATAAGAAAAACAACAGACTAATTGGAAGCGGTGGATACCAAGGTAAACCAACAATAGAAGGAACAGTAGAAATCGGATATGAAATTACTTCTGACTATCGGAGTTGCGGATTTGCTACTGAAATGGCAATGGGACTTGTTGAAAACGCTTTTAAATATGATAGGGTAAATTCTATCATTGCTCACACACTTGGAAAAGAAAACTCATCAACCAAAGTTTTGACAAAATGCGGATTTGACAAAATAGAAGAAATAAATGACCCTGACGAAGGAATTATTTGGAAATGGGAGTTAAAACGAAAAACCCGAACCGCTAACAAAGTATAAAAATAATAGCCGAAATAGTAGTAAATATGAACATTGTAGTCCGCAAAAATATTGGTAGTAAATTAAAACAAGCTTGACATACGGATATTTTAAAGTTAAACTTTAAAAATAATGGGTAAAAAGCGTTATTTATCACATAAAATCCTTAAATTACTGGAAATGTTTCCAGCTGTGGCAATTCTTGGTGCTCGTCAATGTGGTAAATCAACTTTAGTCAAACAACTGTTACCAGACTGGAAATATTACGATTTAGAACGACCTGATGATTATGAACTTATCAGTAGTGACCCTTTGGGGTTTTTCTTACGCCATAAAAACAATATTATCATTGATGAAGCACAGCAGTATCCAGAGATTTTTAGCGTTTTGCGCTCAGTAATTGATGGTGATAGAGACTCTACGGGTCGTTTTTTGCTAACAGGTTCAAGTTCACCTGATATTGTTAAGGGTTTGTCGGAGTCATTAGCAGGGCGGATTGCAACGGTCGAATTGTCTCCGTTTAAAGTCGCTGAATTGAATGAGCTGGAGTTTCCTGAAATTTATTCACGATTAATTCAGCCGAAGACCACGCTTAATGACTTTGAAAACTTACAAACAAAGGTCACACCATCCATGCTTTATCAACATTGGATGTATGGCGGTTATCCTGAACCTCGAATAAAATCAAAACAAAACAATGCATTTTACTGCTTGTGGATGGATGCCTATTTTACCGATTTTATCCATCGGGATATTCAGCGATTATTTCCAAGAATCAATACGCATAATTTCCGAAAAATGATTCGTACATTGGCTTTTCATTCGGGCAACATACTTAATCAATCCATTATTGCACGATCAATGGAATTGAGTTCGGTTACCATTAAAGAATATTTATCCATTTTGCATGATACTTTTATTTGGAGAAACCTAAGTAGTTATGAAAATAATCCCTTAAAAAAAGTGCAAAAAATGCCGAAAGGATTTTTTAGAGACTCTGGTATTTTACACTACATGCTTAAGCTGCACGATGTTGATGATTTATTGCTACATCCAAGTGCTGGTGCATCATTTGAATCATTTATGATTGAAGAAATCATCAGAGGCCTGCATTGCACCTTACAAACCAATACTGATTTTAGTTTTTATCGAAGCCGAGACAAATCAGAAATTGATTTAATCATTGATGGTAGCTTTGGCGTAATACCAATAGAAATAAAATTGGGGTCTAAGGTAAAATCAAAAATGCTGAAATCATTAAAGATATTTTTAGAAGACACCCAATCTCAATTTGGCATTCTTATTAATAACGCTTCAAAAATAGAAATGGTTGCTGATAAAATCATCCAAATTCCCGCCCATTATTTTTAAAATTCATAATCAAAACTCACGCCCAAATGCCTTGGTGAACCCAATTGCGTATACAATTTATTTTCGTAATTTGGTGGTTCTAGTCCGAAGTAAAATCCGCGGGTGGCGTAGTGTTTATTGAAGATGTTATTGCCCCATAAACTCACGCTCCAGTTGTCTTTTTCATAACCGATTTTCAAATTGTACAATTGATAAGATTTAGACTGTTGAGTGTGGGAATCAGAGAAGTAAAAGCTGTCTTTGCCATTGGTATCAAGGCGAGCAAAAAATCCATTAAGTGTGTGGTATTGCACACCTAAAGAAAAGTTATAACGTGGTGCATGCGCTTGGTCTCTGCCGTTAAAGCTGCCTTCGGTCGTTACAAAGTCATCAAACTGTGCTTTGAGCAAACCCAATGAACCATAAACATCAAAATTATCGTTTAGCTGATAATTGAAGTCGGTTTCGATGCCGTAATTGCTGCCTGTGGCGGCATTGCCAGTAAAAAACACGAAGGTCAGCGGGTCGTTGGGATCGGTTTGGCGTGAGGTGCTGATTTGCATGTCTTGACGTTTGGAATAAAAGGCGGATAAATTCCATTGCAGTTGATAATCCATAAAATAGCCTTTGAAACCTGATTCCAACGACCATAATGATTCGGGTTGGTATTCACGTAGTTCATCAGGTACGCTTGTCGAAAGATTAAAACCACCGGCTTTATAACCACGAGCAAGTGTTACATAGGTGTTTAAATTTTTATTGATTTTATGGTTTAATGCCAATTGTCCTCCCCACATATTATCACTGGGTGAAACATCTATTCCATTACTGTCAGCATAACTGGCATTGCGGCGTTCAAAACGAATACCTGAAGTTAAGCTGTTTGTATCAGAAATTTTAGTATCGAGTTGGGCAAATAATGCAATCGATGTTGCATCAAATTGGCTGCTTAAATTTTTATACACTTCACCGTTGTAAAATTCGTTGATTTTATTGTCTTCGGACATGTCCAAAATATAGACACCTGCCAACCATTGCTCGCCAATAAAACGAAACTCTTGGGAAATATGGGTACGCTCACGAAAACTTGCGGAGGTGAAATCATAGGGTGCGAATTCGCCCCAATAATCGTTATTGCCCCAATCACCATCAAAAGAATAATCAATGTCGGCATTCATGTAACTGGTGATACTTGTCACATCAAAATTGTTGCCTTGCCAATTAGCTTTAACGGCAAGACCTGTGGAATCTTGTAAATCTTTACCTGGTAAATCGGTGTGGGTAGTAAATGTATTTTCAGGGTTGAATGTGTCAAAACCGTTGTCTATGTTGGCTTTTAGAAAAGTGAAGTTAAAATCCAAAGCATCATTGGCTTGCCAAAATATTTTACCACGTGCGACCAATTCATCGCGTTTGTTGGTGTCATCACGATTAAAGTAATCGTTGTATCGAAAACCATCGGCATTGTATTGATGCACCGCAAGGCGATAAGCGGCTTTGTCGCTCAATGCGCCCGTGGCTCGAAAACCATAGCCTAAATCTCCATCATTGCCAACCAATCCTGTGATTTTGTAAGAGGCATCAAATTCTGGGTCTTTGCTTTTGACATAAACCAGTCCAGCCAAGCCATTGGCTCCATAACGCGTGCCTTGCGGGCCGCGAAGCACTTCGATTTGTTCGACATCAAACAAGGTCGCTACGCCACCAAGAGCGGAAAAATCAATGTCATCCACCACAAAACCCACCGAAGGATTAGGTGCTCCTTCGTATTGAGAGCGTTCACCAATACCTCTGATTTGAAAATAACGTGGACGATTGGTGGCAGATGACCAATTAAGATTAGGAACCATAGCCATCACATCTTCAAAATGTTGCGTGCCTGCTTTTTGCAAAGTTTCGGCATCTAAGATACTCATACTTTCATTGGCTTCGATGGCGAATTTGTTGTCACGTAGGTCTGAGGCGACTACGATTTTATCGAGTTTTTCGACCGAATCTTGTGCATACAAATTCAGATAAAAGAGAATGCTAGTAAATAGAATTGTTTTTTTCATGGATTTTTACCTTAAATAATTAAAAATAAAAATCCGGCTACGGACGTGTAATAGAGTTGTAAAATAAATTTTCCATTCCTACGCCGGTATTAACCGGATCAGGTTCAAAGGGTCCACAAATGTGTCTCAGAACAGCAGTAAAAACCTGTGTCCTCCCCTTGGAATGTGGGTATAATAGCAAAAGATAATCATATATCAAGGTAATAAACATGTTTCAACCCAGTTATTTTAAACAAACCGATATTAAACAGATGTTGGCTTTTGTCCGTGAATACCCAATGGCGTCGATTGTCACTATGTCTTCTAATGGCTTGGTTGGCAACCATATTCCGATGTTGGTGATTGAACGCGATGGGCAATATTTTTTGCAAGGGCATGTGGCACGATTTAATTCGATTTGGCAAGATGTGGATGAGTCGGTTGCTGCACTTGCCCTATTTCATGGACCAAATGCTTATGTGTCTCCGAGTTGGTACCCGAGTAAAAAAGACGACCCCAAAACGGTACCAACATGGAATTATGTAGCGGTACACGTCACTGGTAAAATAAAATTCTTTGACGATAAAATTTGGTTAAAGAAGCATTTAGAAAACTTAAGTGACACGCACGAAAGGCGCGTCAATGAATCCTGGCAACTGTCTGATGCTCCAGTTGATTATATTGATAAAATGCTTAAAGCCATTGTCGGTGTTGAAATCAGCATTAATGATATCAAAGGCAACACCAAGATGAGTCAAAATCGAAACAGTGTTGATCAGCAAGGTGTGGTCAAGGGTTTAAAAAATCTAGGTTTGCATGAAGCTGCCATTTTAATAGGAAAATAACATGAAAAATATGCAAGGTTCATGCCATTGTGGCGCAATTGTTTATGAAATAAAAGGCAAGCATTTTGCCGCAGATTATTGTCATTGTCGAAGTTGTCAAAAAATTACTGGAGCACCAATATCCGCTTGGATGGATTTCAAGGTGGAACAAATTAAGTGGCTTGATGAGTTACCAAAAGAATATGCTTCATCAGAGTTTATTCGTCGTGGGTTTTGTGATAATTGTGGTTCAACACTTACCTATCGTCATATCAATCATCCAGAATATATAACGCTTTCTATTACCTCATTGGAAAACCCTGATTTGGCACATCCAAATTATCATATTTATACGGAATCATCGGTCACTTGGTTAGACATTAATGATGATTATCCACGTTTTCTACAAGGGAAAAAGTGAAAACCCAATACATTTTAAAATAGGTAAGATACAATCACTTTTTTTATTTGCCACCTTAAATGTATAATTTAAACAGCGAACCCTTCAAACTCGAACGCGATGTCGATGCCATTATCGTGCCTTCTGGTCAATCCATGAATTTACCTGCAGGAACCGTTGGCTATATTACCCAATCATTGGGCGGTAGCTTTACCGTGTTTATTGATGGCAGCATGTTTATGATTTTGGGGCACAACGCCGATGCGCTGGGCAAAGAGCCCTCGCCCATGCCTGTGCTAAAAGAAAATGCCAATTTAGATGACATGAAACAAGCGGTATGGAATCAGTTAAAAAATGTCTTTGATCCAGAAATCCCTGTTAGCATTGTTGAGTTGGGTTTGGTTTACGAATGCGATGTCATAGAAACTAACGGTAAATACGATGTCAAAATTGACATGACCCTAACAGCTCCAGGCTGTGGAATGGGCGATGTTATCGTCACCGATGCCAAAACAAAAATCCAACTCATCCCCAATATTGGTGAAGTGCAATGCAATATGGTCTTTGATCCACCTTGGGACAAGTCCATGATGAGTGAAGCCGCACAGTTGGAAACGGGAATGTTTTAGGTTAGCATGAAAAAAATAAAGTGGTTTTTTATAGAAACGATAATTTCATTACTGCAACTTATTGCCATTTTATTTATTTCAAACTATTTATCTCCTTACTTGATTACTGCTAAATACTATGATGGAAAATTTGAAAGTGTTACCTCACTATTTCCAGTTGCTATTTATTTTGAAAATAAACCTAAAATCATACGCTGGGATGAATACATTAAATCTCCGAAAAAATACAATCAAAAACTCATCAAATCTGAAATACAACATTATAAGCTAGATGATTATAATTCTTTTGATCTGTATAAAAAACCTAACAATGTTTATAATGTTAAATACAGTACAGATGAATACATATTTTGGTCTTCTTATTCCATTGAAGATGGGAAGTTGTTGCCTTTAAACTATAGATTAAATGGTCCGTTTGTCGCTTTTCCGCTTATAATTATATTGATAATTATTACCATTATTATAAATAAAAAAATTAAGAGGCATTTTTTTAAAAGCGCTACAAACTAAGCTACTTGACTAAATCACTGCTTGGTGGGCGGGGCCACACCCTACGGATTGAGTTTTAAAATAAATTCTGGTTAGGTTAAAAAAGAAAATGGTCATTGCGAGGAGCGAAGCGACGTGGCAATCTTTATGGTTCACGACAAAGCCAAGAGATTGCCGCGTCGTACCTCCTCGCAATGACAAAATTGAAGCAAGGGTCCACACGCAGGTGACCCACTACGGGAAGATTTTTTTATCTTATCAATAAAAAATCGGTGTCGCTTTGTTGTATCATTTTAACGGTAAAACTACCGAAGAAAAAACCGTGCAGCTTGCCGTGGGAAAAAGCGCCCATAACCGTGAGGTCGATGCTGTTTTCTTTTTGGTAGGCAGTTAATTGTTCGAGCGCATCGCCTTTTAGAGTTTTGGTGATTATTGTAGAGTTTGAAAGCTGTAAGGCTTCTTGGGCTTCTTCGACCAATTGTTTTGCCAGCTTCTCATCATCAGAGACACTAACAACATGCAACTCCAATGGCTCTTTACACAAAGTGTCTTGCGCTATCATTACCAGTGCGCGTTTTGCTGTTGGGCTGCCGTTGTAGGCGAATAAGACTTTTTTAGTTTGATGGTATTGTTTTTTGGCAATAAAAACAGGTTTGTCGGTGGCTTTTATGGCTTGTTCAAGGTGGTAGCCAAGCCCTTTATCGTCGTCTTTATGGTCTTTTCCTTTGGAGCCAAGCATGAGCAAAGCGGTTTCATTTGTTAAATCTTCCACAGCCTCTGGAAAGCTGCCATGACGCAGTTTTGCCACGACATTATCTAATCCTGCATCAAGAACTATTTGTTTCGCTTTATTAATCAGTTCCTTGCCTTTTGCCAGTAATATTTTTGATTCTTCACGCTCTTCTTCAGATAATTCTTCAAGCAATTCACGGCGAATATTGGGTGTTAGGTTGCCTTCGTGGTGTGGATTTTCAGTTTGGTGAGAATGCTCAATGGTGTGCAATAATTTTATTGGTAAATCGTTTGATTTGGATAACCAAATAGCGTATTGAACCAAAGAGTCACTAATGGCAGAACCATCTACTCCAACTAAAATGTATTTGTCACTCATATTTAATGTCCACCCATAAACTTTTCTATTTCTTCGGCATTGTCGTGCACTGCAAACTTATCCAGCATCGTTTCACTGGCACGATTTAATCCTATTATCTTCACATTGGCACCTTCTCGACGTAATTTAATCACCACCTTATCGAGAGCAGATACAGCGGTAATATCATAAAAATGCGCTCTCTTAACATTAATAACAATGTTTTCTAGGGCTTCTTTAAAGTCAAAATAACTAATAAATTTGTCTGAAGAATTAAAGAAAATTTGCCCAACCACATGATAGGTGCGTGTATCTGTTGCTTCGTCGTAATCGGATTTCACGTACATAAATTGTGAAAGCTTTTGTGCCAAGAATAACGAGCCAATCAAAATCCCAGTAAACACACCATATGCCAGATTGTGTGTCCAAACCACAACAATAACAGTGGCTATCATCACGGCACTGGCACTCTTGGGATTGGTTTTCAATTCCTTCACCGATGCCCAACTAAATGTTCCAATCGATACCATTATCATAACCGCAACCAAGGCTGCCATGGGTACAATTTTTAAAATATCACTCAAAAACACGACCAATATCAATAAAAATACTCCAGCAACCAAAGTGGATAATCGCCCACGCCCACCTGATTTTACATTAATAATGGATTGACCAATCATTGCGCAACCTGCCATACCGCCGATTAATCCTGAACCAATATTAGCCAACCCTTGTCCCTTACATTCACGCTTTTTATCACTGGGTGTATCGGTGAGTTCATCAATGACATTGGCTGTCATCAAAGATTCTAGCAAACCGACAATAGCAATAGAAACAGAGTATGGAAAAATGATTTTTAGTGTTTCAAAATTTAAAAGCACATCAGGCCATAAGAAAATAGGTAAGGTATCAGGCAAATTACCCATATCACTGACGGTATGAATATCAATACCCTGCCCAAAAAAGTAAACAATCAAAGTCAATGTAATAATGTTAACCAGTGGAGAAGGTAAAATTTTACCAACAATTGGAACGTAAGGAAACAAGTAAATAATGCCCAACCCTAGGGCAACAAGAGCATAAACCTGCCAAACCATATTTGTCAATTCAGGCAATTGCGCCATAAAAATCAATATCGCTAATGCATTTAAAAAACCAGTCATAACGGATTTTGAAACAAAGCTCATGAATTTATGTAAATTCAGGTAACCTGCGATTATTTGCAAAACCCCTGCCAAAACAGTTGCAGCAAGCAAATACTGCAAACCATAATCCTTTACAAGTGTCACCATTAATAGTGCCGTGGCAGCCGTGGCAGCCGAAATCATTCCTGCACGACCCCCAACAAAAGCAATCATCACGGCGATTGCAAAAGAAGCATACAAACCCACTTTTGGATCAACCCCTGCAATAACAGAAAATGCAATTGCCTCAGGAATAAGCGCCAATGCCACCACAATACCTGCTAGAATATCGCCTTTGATATTACCAAACCAGTCGCCTTTAGGAGAAAATAACATCACCAATTTCCAATTTATAAATAAAGGTGCGCTTTATAGCATAAATAACCAAAGCAGGATAGCTTAACACCTTTTAATCGGTTTAAAACCAACAATCGCGACCCAAATAGTTAATTGACTCATAAAATATTCGGGGTAAGATTAAAAAAGCACTTGACATACGACACAATTCGTACTACTGTGTCCATAAACCCAATTAAAGCTCGCAACTATTGAGCTTGATTATTTTTCATCTCCCTTGGATGCTTAGATTTTGTTAAGTTAAGTCTAAAACCACTCACACTTAATCAGGCTCAATATTTTTAATAATTTAATCCTATGTATGGTTTCTGCAATAATATTTTGCTAAATTAACTATTTTTTATTTTTTGTTCGACTTGTTATATTAACATCTGCTAATATTCATGAGTCCAAACCTTTAACTAGGACACTATCAAGTTTTGGTAGTTAGCACAATACCACAAGCTTTTAATTTAGATAACTTAAGAGAATTATTATGAGTGCCCAAGACATATTAAACTTAATTGAAGAAGAGAATATCGAATTTGTAGATTTGCGATTTTGTGATACCTTAGGAAAAGAACAACATGTTTCTATGCCTGTTAGTGCTGTTGATGAAGATTTATTCGAAGAAGGAAAAATGTTTGATGGCTCATCTATTGCTGGTTGGAAGACCATTAACGCATCGGACATGGTTTTGATGCCCGATACGGATACGGCATTTTTAGATCCATTTACATCCAGACCAACTTTGATTATTCGTTGTGACATTTTAGAGCCCAACACCATGCAAGGGTATAACCGTGATCCGCGTTCATTAGCCAAAAGAGCAGAGGCCTTTATTAAAACAAGTGGATTGGCTGATACTGCATTTTTTGGTCCTGAGCCTGAATTTTTTGTCTTTGATGGAGTGCGTTGGAAAACCGACATGCAAAATATGTCCTATCAAATCGACTCACAAGAAGGTGCATGGGATTCTTATGCCAGCACCGACAATAACTCGGGTCATCGCCCAGGAATCAAGGGTGGTTATTTTCCTGTTCCTCCCGTTGACTCATTAAATGAACTGCGTGCAACCATTTGTTCTGTTCTTGAGGGTATTGGTGTGCCTGTGGAAGTTCACCACCATGAAGTGGCAACAGCAGGGCAATGTGAAATTGGTGTAAAATTTAATACCTTGTTGAAAAAAGCCGATGAAACCTTAATGACTAAATACGTTATTCACAATGTAGCACACGAATACGGTCAAACTGCCACCTTCATGGCAAAACCTATTGTGGGAGATAACGGCAGTGGGCAACACGTTCATCAATCCTTAATGAAAGACGGCATTAACCTGTTTTCGGGTGAAGGTTATGGTGGTTTGTCAGAAACCGCACTTTATTATATCGGTGGCATTATAAAACACGCCCGTGCAATCAATGCTTTTTCCAATGCAGCAACCAACAGTTATAAACGACTTGTTCCTGGATTTGAAGCGCCAGTTATGTTGGCTTATTCTGCACGCAATCGTTCGGCATCCATTCGCATACCTTTTGTTGCCAACCCCAAAGGTCGTCGTATCGAAGTGCGCTTTGGTGACTCTATGGGCAATCCTTACTTAATGTTTGCAGCCATGTTAATGGCAGGGCTTGATGGAATTAAAAATAAAATTCACCCAGGCGAAGCAATGGATAAAGATTTATATGATTTGCCACCAGAAGAAGAAAAGGGCATTCCTACCGTTTGTCATTCACTTGATCAAGCACTAGAAGCATTAGACCAAGACCGCGAATTTTTGAAAGATGGTGGTGTGTTTGATGACGATACCATTGATGCTTATATTGAACTTAAGATGCAAGAAGTCACGCGTTTACGCATGACAACTCATCCGATTGAATTTGATATGTATTATTCTTTATAGATCCCAAGTCCCGATATAGAAATCACAATGAGAGCACAACCCATTAATGCACCTAAGAAATTGTCAAAAAGCTTAATCACCAATCAGGTGGATTTAGTTTTTGTCAATTCCTTATGCACATCAACTGCTTGCACTCTTTATTGCGATTCTATATCGGGATTTGGGTAAATTGAACGTAACGATTATTCACATTTGAAAAAAATGCCTGTTTGTAAAAACAGGCATTTTGGTTTAAAATCATAGCACTTATAAAAACTAGGAGAAATAATATGGGTATGATGTCAGAATTTAAAGATTTTGCCATGAAGGGCAATGTGATTGATATGGCAGTAGGTATTGTCATAGGCGGTGCATTTGGTAAAGTCGTTACGTCGTTTGTTAATGATATTATTATGCCACCAATTGGCATGATGATTGGCGGTGTTGATTTTTCTAAGCTTGGCTTAGTTCTTCAAGAAGCCACCGCTGATTCAGATGCTGTGACTTTAAGTTGGGGTAACTGGGTACAAACTTTGGTTAACTTTTTAATTATTGCTTTTTCAATTTTTATGGTTGTTAAAGCGATGAATAGTGCCAAGAAAAAGGAAGAAGAAGCGCCTGCTGCTCCTCCAGAGCCATCAAAAGAAGAAGTTTTATTAACTGAAATTCGAGATGCTTTAAGAAATAAATAGTTTCTCACAGCATCAAGTAATAAAATAAGCCTCATTATTAATGGGGCTTTTTTATGTCATTTGAAATAACACAAATACCAACAAAGAATAAAGCTAAGTTTTATGCTCTGTTACAAAAACAAGCTCAGGCATTATTAAGCACTGAAACCAACCTTATGGCAAACGCTGCCAATCTATCAAGCTTGCTATTTAATTCCTTAACTCAGGTTAATTGGGTTGGGTTTTATTTCAAAAGCGATAATGAGTTGATTTTGGGGCCTTTTCAAGGACAAGTCGCTTGCACACGAATACCCATAGGACAAGGCGTATGTGGAACGGCCTTTAGTGAGAACAAAACCGTTCGCGTTGCCGATGTGAATGCTTTTGCTGGGCATATTGCCTGTGATGCTGCCAGTGTTTCAGAAATTGTTATGCCTTTAACAATTAACAACAAAACAGTTGGTGTTTTGGATATTGATAGCCCAATTCCGAGTCGGTTTGATGAACAAGACCAGCAGCAACTTGAAGCCATTGCTCAAATATTTTGCCAGTCGGTAGCATTAAGTTGAACTTTTGGTCTTAAAATTTTAACCTTGTTTTATTATTAGTCGATTTTATTTTGCGTTAAGACTACACTTAAATCATCAAAACTAATGGTACAATAAAAAGCATGAACAAAAGAACTCAATTGCTCACCTGGCAACAACAGGGTCGTATTAAGGATATAGATAAAAGTCTTGAAGTCACACAGGCTAATATTGAACCCAAGACATGGTTCGACTTTATCAGCAAAAGCTTAATTATTTTAGGGTTTGTTTCACTGGCACTCGGTATTATATTCTTCTTTGCCTACAACTGGGATGAAATGACCAAAATGACAAAGTTCATATTGGTGCAAGCCTTATTAGGACTCAGTGCCGTGTTTTATACACAAACACAAAAACACTCACACACTTCAACCGGCATCCTGTTGTTTATGGCTTTACTTATTGGTGCTTTGCTAGCTCTATTTGGTCAAACTTACCAATCAGGTAAAGATCCGTGGCAATTATTTTTACTGTGGACTGTATTTGTTACTCCACTTGCGGTTGTTTCAAAAAACAGTGCTTTATGGATTTTGTGGTTGGCATTAATTAATTTAACTGTGTATTTATACATCGATATTTATCGTTGGTTTTCTGGTTTTTTGTTTTCTTTTAACGGCACTTCAGTGGTTTTTGCCCTTATCAATTCGCTGGCAGCCCTGTTGTTTTATTTTGCTCTCAAAACGCCTAAAAGCTTGTCTTTTTACGTTGCGATATTGAGTGCTTTCTTTGCTTTTACTTGGGTTGGCTTTTTTGCCATGTTTGATAGCAAATTTAGCCTTGCTTTTATTTTCTTATACCTGCTGTGGATGGCATTGAATTATTTTTTATTCAAAGTAAAAACGCTTGATGTTTTGGTTTTATCGGCTTGGTCATTATCAGCAATAGCTTTCATCATGTTTGCCCTCACGCGTTTATTTGCCGATGCCTTCAATGCCACTACCTTATTATTTTTCAGTATTGCATTAATTGCCATGACGGCATTTGCCAGTAAGTGGCTTATGCAATTGCTCAAGCAATCGCATGGAGAGTTGTCATGAAAGAAATTAAAAAATTATGGCAACAATTGAGCCAAGCCAATCTTGTTGACGGTGATTTTTCTGAAACTTTAGAACTTGAAAAACCTTGGTTCTTGCGTTTATTGCAAGGGGTAGCGGGTTGGTTTGCAGGTTTTTTGATGTTAGGCTTCTTTGCCCTCATGTTTTCGGAATTATTTAACAAAGACTCTCGATCAGCGTTAATGGTAGTAGGTGTTTTATGTTCGGTAGCTGCGTATTTAATTTTTAAAAGTAAGAACAATGACTTTCTGAATCAACTGGCAATGGCATTAAGTTTAGCTGGACAAATAATGTTTGCTTTTGCTGTATTTGAGAGTATTTTTCGTATAAGCAGTTCTGGTCTTTTTATTTTGGCAACATACCAAATGGTCTTGGTGTTTTTATTACCAAACTACATGCATAGATTATTAACCGCTGGCTTTGCCTTAATCGCATTTGTCACTGGCTTGCACGAATTGGGATTGGCAGGAATAGGTTCTTCAGTGAGTGCTGTGGCTTTAAGCTTAATCTGGCTTAAAGATACAAAATGGGGGAAATATCAGCAACTTTGGGAGCCAATTGGTTATGGAATTTCTATTTCTTTGGTATATAGCCAAGTTTTTTTACTGAGTCAACGTTACATGTTTAGTTATAAATACATTGAAGACGAAAGTTGGCTGCTGACTCATGCCACCTTAATCAGCAGTTTGCTGGTATCTTTGGTGTTTATTAACCTCGTTTGGGTCACGCTTAAAGAGTTTAAGGTGCCATTAAAGTCAAAAGAAACAGTATTAGCACTGGTGTTTTGCTGCGTTGTTGTTGCCATGAGCTTTTACATTATTGGCATGAGTACAGGGTTGCTGCTTATGCTATTGGGATTTATCCGTAACCGTAAAGTCTTGATAGCGATAGGTGTTTTTTCTGCCTTGGGTTTTATCTCCTGGTATTATTATAACCTGCAGGTGACTTTATTGGTAAAATCTGTGTTACTAATGGCTGTTGGTGTCGCCATGTTCGCCGCTTATGCGTTGTTTAATCACCTTTATTCGCCCAAGAAAAGTACTAAAGAATCCTCTTTTAAATTTTCTCAACCAACAACAAGCCAATGGGTGGTTGTAGCAACAGTTGTGTTAATACTTGGTGCGGTCACAGTTAATATTAACAAAAAAGAAGACTTGATTGCACACGGAGATAAATTGTTGTTTCCATTAGCCCCTGTTGACCCACGTTCACTTATGCAAGGCGACTACATGCGGTTGCGTTTTGATTTAGCCAACAAAATTTCAACAAAACTAAGGCAAATCAATGAACAAAACACCATTGAACAGTCTACTGGGTTTGCTGTTATTGAAAAAAATGAAAACAATGTGGTTCAATTTATTGATTTATATCACAACCAAGGGATTAGCAAAAAACAAATCCTGATTCCCTATAAAAAGCGGAACTTTCAGGTAGGCTTTACCACCGATGCTTTTTACTTCCAAGAAGGCAAGCGAAACCACTACCAACAAGCCCGCTTTGGTGAGTTTCGTTACAAAAATGGCGAAATGTTATTGGTTAATATGGTGGATAAAGACTTTAAAGTTTTATAGAGAACTGTCGCTTATTCTGGTTTAACATGCCGCCCAACCAACAGTGGTATGGCTTTATTTAACCAATATTCTGGACTGATTGCACCGCTTGACATACCGCCGTGTTTAAATCGATTCACAACAAAAGGCTTGTTGTCGTGAATCGAGTGCCCCGTTACTTCTTGGTAAGTGCTTTTTATTAACTTTTGTAAATCCTTAGCACTTGCAGGCATTTCAACCACCTCTAATTGATCCTTCATCTCACGCCAAAGATAAGGATCGCCCCTAAGCCCCCATTGAACGGGTTCATCAATAAATATTTCAGACACTTTCATTTTTTATAACAGACCTTTTGTATTACTTGCTTTTAAACTTAAACCCATTCTCGTGGTTTTAAATAGTCGTATAACTTTGCCTCTTGAGAGTCCTTTTCGGGTTGGTAGTTGTAGCGGAAAGAGACCTCTGGAGGCATGGACATTAAGATGGATTCGGTGCGTCCGCCGGATTGCAGACCGAACAATGTGCCGCGGTCATAGACTAAATTAAATTCCACATAGCGTCCACGGCGGTATTTTTGGAAGTCTTTATGTTTTTGTTGAAAAGGCGTGTTTAGGCGTTTTTGAACGATGGGAATATAGGCATCGACAAAGGCATTGCCGATGGCTTGAATAAAGGCAAAAGATTTTTCAAACCCCCACTGGTTTAAATCATCAAAAAACAAACCACCGACCCCACGCGTTTCTTTGCGGTGTTTGAGGTAAAAGTATTCGTCACACCACGCCTTAAATTTTGGGTAAACTTCTTGCCCAAAGGGTTCGCACGTGGATTTGGCTGTTTTATGCCAATGAACAATGTCTTCATCAAACGGGTAGTAAGGGGTTAAATCAAAACCACCACCGAACCACCATTTGTTGTCCTTTTTCCCTGTGGTGCGAAACACGCGAACATTGGCGTGCGAGGTTGGAATAAAGGGATTGTCAGGATGAATAACGAGTGAAACACCGCTGGCTTCAAAACCAGCACCCGCCAAATCAGGACGTTTAGCCGTTGCAGACCCGGGCATTTTATCACCCAAAACATGGGAAAAATTTACACCAGCAGATTCAAAAACCTCTCCGCGTAACACTCGCGTTCTTCCACCGCCGCCATTGGCGTGTTGCCAAGCATCTTGTTGGAATATTTGTTTTGGCTCTATGGTTTCTAAATGGGCACAAATGTCATTTTGCAAACCTTTTAAATAGGCAATGACTTGTTGAAACTGTTTATCATTCATCTTGTTCAATTGTGTTGTTATCAATTAATGCTATTTGACTGCTTTGACCTGTGGCTTGTTTGTAAGCTTGCAGTGCATTGTCAGTTTCACCAACCGCTTCAAAATATTGTGCCATAAGTTTATAGGTCTCGGGTTCTGGATTCAGTTCTAAACTTTTTTGCAAGTAAGATTGTGCCTTGCCCCATAGCTTATGGTCAAGACAAAGCTTGCCAAGTATTTTTAATAATTCAGCGTTCTCAGGGTTCTTTTTCAACCATTTTTCAGCTATTTTTATTTTGTTTTCATTGCTTATGTTGAGTTGCCCCCACACTTTGAGTAACGGTGTGGACAAATTTTTGGACAACAACTTTTCACTCATTGATGCCACTTCATCATACATGCCTAGTTTTAGACCATTTTCGGCATAAGCATGAATGTAGCTTAGGTCTTGCTTTTGTTGTTTGCTTAATGAATCCCATGTGGCTTGCAGTTGCTCTTGATTTTGGGCAAAATTCAGTTGCTGAGAAATGGAATGGTGGGTCAGTTGAATTGCTTTATCCTCAGGAAGAACAGCCAATTTTTGTACCTTGGGTAAAATATCGCGCAATTGCTGCCATTGCCCTGCATTTTGACTGGCTTGAGTCATTAGGTGCAATGCTCTTGGATTGTTTGGGTAGCTTTGCAGGATGCGTTGGAGCAAATTGATGGCTTTTTCATTTTCTCCTATTTTTACCCACAACTCACAACGCGTTAAGTCAACGGTTAATGGATTGTCCGTATTGAGCTCTGCTTCATCCAAATAGCTAAAGGCTTGATCTAATTTATTTTGTGCCACCGCCGCACGTGCTGCTGCCATGTAACTCAGCTCGGGTGTTGGGCTGTTTTTTGCCGAACGAACCAGAAGTTTTTCTGCCACTTGCCACTTGCCTTCTGATAATGCCAGCAAGCCTTTAGCAAAGGCTTTTCGTGAACGGTTTGAGGTGAATTTGCGCTTGGTTTTTTGTGGAAGGCGAATAATAAAAATCACCAACCAAAGAGCAATAATTAATGCCAGAATTAAAAAAGCAGCGGTTAATACTTTAAGCTCAATTTCATAGCCTGCAAATTCAATAGAAATAATCCCAGGGTGTTTCATTAACCAAGGCGTAACAAAAGCCGTTGCCAGTGCTAAAGAAAGGATAAAAACAATGTTGAGTATTTTTTTCATGGGTTATTTAATCCCGAATTTTCCATCAACTTCCGTTTTTTGCGTTGATTTTGGTGTTGATGGAGCAATATTTTGCGTCTTTAATGCGTTCAGTTGCTTAACAATGTTTTGCGCATGGGTTGGGTATTGATTTAATAAGCGTGTTGTCAGTTTTTCAATTGTTGACTGCCATTGGTGTTGGTTGCCAGTTTCCAGTGCCAATTGCACTAAATCAAACTGCTTAAGCACGGCATACAAAGGAGTTACCGATTGTTTGTTTGCTTGTTTTTTTTCTATCTTTTTTACCACAATCAGTTTTTCATACCACGCGCCTTCTTTTTTTGGTTCTTGTTTCGTTTCTTTAACAGGCACAGCTTCTGGTTTTAGTTGTGAGGCTTGGATAGCCAACTGTATTAATTGCTCTTTGATTTTAGGGCGCTTATTGGTTTGTGCTTGAAGCGGTTGCTGGTTTTGCTTGGTGCTGCGTGTTTGTAATTCAGTAAATTTTGCAGAGAGTTGTTGGTTTTGTGCAGTCAAATCATCAACTCGTGTACTTAAGTGTTCAATCAGGCTTTGTTGATTACTTATTTTTTGTTCCAGTGTTTCAAGTTTAATCTTTTCCACAACAACAGCAGGTTTTGCCTCTTCAACATTAACTTCCGTTTGGTTTAAGGTTTGCTCTAATTTTTTTGCCGATTCTGCCGATGTGGTTTGTTCTTTTATTGAAGGCATGACTTCTGATTTTGTTTCTACGGCTTCTTTTGCGTCATTTCCCTTCGTAACTGCTTGCGAAGTTTTCGATTCCAGCGTTTTATCAACAAGGCCTTGAGCGGATGATTGGGTTTCTTCAAAATTGTCAGAAGCAATAAGGGCATCTTTTTGAGCTAAAAGTGTGCTGGAAAATACCAACAACAAACATAACAAAATGGTGTGGCGTTGCGATTTAAATGCAACAAAAGAATAAAAACTCTTTTGAATAACGGTCGTTTCTCTTATAGTCATAATACTAGATAAGTGATAAATAATTGTATTATACCTTAAACCATGAACAAGACCTTAGAAAAAGATAAAAATCAGATTGCTGATTTGTTAAAAAATGCAACAAACCAAGCACAAAGACATAGAAAAATTAAACAACAAAGGCGTTGAGTTAGTCTTTGGGCAAATGGTAAAATTAGTTCAATTAGTCAACTAGAGCAGCAAATGTCAGAACAAAAATTCATCACACCACCAAAAGAAGTGGCACTTAAAACAACGGCAGGATTTTTTGCTTTTGGTTTCGGCTCTGGCTTAGCGCCTTTTGCACCAGGTACATTTGGCACAATAGCAGCCATTCCATTCTATTTGGTTTTGAAAGAATTTTCATGGCCGATGTATGCGTGGCTAGTTTTTATCGCCTTTGTTGTTGGTGTAAAATTGTGTAATGTCACCGGTGGACGATTGGGTGTGCATGATTATGGCGGCATTGTTTGGGATGAGTTTGTTGGTTTGTGGATTACCCTATTCTTAATTCCTTTTTCATGGCAAAATCTGGTGCTCGGTTTTATAGCCTTTCGATTTTTTGATATTATTAAGCCCTTTCCTATTGGTTGGTTAGACAAGCGTGTCTCGGGTGGATTTGGCGTTATGATTGATGATGTTTTAGCTGGCGTTTACGGCATGCTTGTTATGTTGCTTGCAGATAAATACCTGCCGCATTATTTTTAAAGCTTTAACACATAAACCCACAAAGGCAAGGTAATAAAAGAAAACAAAATGCCATAAGCAATCATCGCCGAAACCAAACGCGGTGAAAGGTTTGCCATAATGGCTAAAGCACCTGCTGAAATCATGGGTGGCATTGCCGCTTCAAAAACAGTCACCTTATAAATTTCTGCATCCCAGCCTAGGGACAAAAAGGCAAGAAAGGCAATCAATGGAGCAACAACCATTTTTACCGACAAGCCAACGACAAAGGAACGAATTTTACTAAATTCAACACGCAACACCAATTGAAAGCCAACAGCTACCATAACAACTGGAATTAGTGTTTTGGCAATTGGTGATAAGACATTAAAATAGCTTTGGGGCAAATCAACTTTGTAAAGACATAAAGCGGCAACAAAACTAATAAAAGGAGGAAAAGAAATAATTTTTTTAATTATACCCGATGAAGTTATTTTTTCAGAATCTTCTGAGTAGATAGCCAACACAATAGAACCATAAATAGCCAGAGCAAAAAACGAACCAAACTGATCGTACATAACGGCATAACCTACCGCCTGCTTGCCAAAAAATGCCTCAACCATGGGAATCCCTAAAAAAGAAGTGTTGCCAAGCGGCGCAATAAGCAATAAAGCCCCAATGGTTTCCCTATCCCATTTAAACAATTTGGCAAAGGCTAAAACAATAGCAACGGATACCAACAGCATAATCCAAGGAGTCACTGCAGTGACTAATAAACGGGATGAAAATTCAAGTGAGGGAACATTAACCAAAACCAAAGCTGGCAATGAAACATAAATAACAAAAAGGTTAAGCACTTGAGCGGTATTTTCGGGGAATTTTTTAGTCGCCTTAAGCCCAAAGCCTAAAACAATTAAACACATAATAATAATAAAATTTTCCACAAATACCCGTTAAATTAAAAGAAAGGGCATTTTACTGAATAATTACTGAATAAAGAACCTATAATCCCTTTGGAATTAAACTTTGTTTACAAAGTGGTCTTAAAAAGGGCTTAAAATTATGTTAGGATAGTGTTTTTTAAACAAATGAGGAAAATCTTATGAGCGGAATTATGGACATGATAACCCAACAATTGGGTGGCAGTATGATGCAACAAATGGCACAAAAAGTGGGCGGTAACAGCGAAGGCGTACAACGCGCAACAGCGGCAGCTATCCCAATGATTTTGGCGGCGATAAAACGCAATGCAGGATCAAGACAAGGGGCAGAGTCATTAGCTAACGCATTAAACAAACACTCAGATGGTGGCATGTTAGGTGGATTGGGAAGTTTGCTTGGTGGCGGAAGCGGCAGTGCTTCTATGATGCAAGAAGGAGGTAAAATTTTAGGTCATGTTTTTGGTGGAAAACAAAATAATATGGCACAACAACTCGGTCGTGCCACAGGTATTGGCGGAAAAGGCGCGGGCGACTTAATGTCAATGCTAGCTCCGATGGTTATGGGCGCACTTGGCAAAGCAAAAGCGCAAGGCAATATGGGCGTGAGTGGTTTACAAGACCTACTTAATCAAGAACACCAAACCATTCAAAAACGTCAACCAAAACAGTTGGGAATGATTGAAGGTTTACTTGATGCTGACGGCGATGGCGATGTGGACTTAAGTGATATTTTGAAAAAAGGCTCTGGTTTATTGGGTGGTTTTTTTAGGCGTTAAAACTTTATAAAAGTAAACATTAAGTAAATATTTAGTCAAAAAGCCCGCTTTTTTGTGGGCTTTTTTTATTCCCAAACAAGCCATTGCGCTCATTAATTCTTTCAATTTTATGGTAAACTTAGGGGCAATTTAAATGGCTAACAATTTTTGAAAACTCTTTGCACTAAAACACTTTCTCAAATTCAAAAAAATCAACTACTCGACTTATGGCATGATCAATACCCTGAAACTTTAGCCTATAAAAACAGGCAATCATTTGAAGATTATTTGATTAGTCTTAAGAGCCCACAACACACTTTGGTTGTAGATGAAAATGGCGGAATAAAAGGCTGGCTGCTAAAAATGATACGGGATAAAAGTGACTGGATTGCAATTGTTTTAGATAAATCAATACAATTTCAAGGTTATGGCTCCAAATTGTTGGATAAGGTGAAAGCCGAAAGTGATGAAATTAATGCCTGGGTTGTTGATCATGATAATTATAAAAAAGCTGATGGCAGCACCTACCCATCACCTTTAAACTTTTATATTAAAAATGGATTTAGGGTAGTTCCTGAGGAGCGTTTAGATAAAACCAAAATAACAGCAGTAAAAATACAATGGCAAAAAAACTAAAAACAGCGGTATTTTTCATATTTGTGCTTTTGTTTTCGCTTTCATGCCACAACTCTATTCAAAAAAAACAGATTAATGCAATGGTTACTTTGAGTGGCAGGGTTCAACCACTTTCTGAGGTTTATCCTATTATTGATAAAGCCATTAAAGAAATCAACACCTCACAAAAGTACGATAATTTAATTCTATTTGTACATGGACGAGGCAAACACCCAGAAAAAGCCTTCAACAAACACCTTCTTGCCGATTTAGAAAAAGATTATTCGGCAAAAGTCATTATGTTTCATTGGCCTTCATGGGAGGGACGTTTTGCATTCCCCACACAAAAAGCACGAGACTCAGCCACAGATTTTTTACGTGTTTTACAAGCATTGAATCAATATAAGCAAGGCAATAAAAACAAAATTAAGGGCATTAAATTTACTTTACTAACCAATAGTATGGGCAGTATCGTGTTAGAACAGTCGATGAAAAATTATGATAAACACTTTGGTTCTATTTTTGACACGCTAGTAATAAGCGCTCCAGCCTCTTCGGCGAAGAATCATAAAAAATGGGTTGAAAAAATTAATTTTTCAGACAGTATTTACATTACCATTAATCAACAGGATAAATTGCTTGGAAAACTTGGGATAAAATTAATCGGTAAGAGGTTGGGCAAAGGGTTAAAGAGCTTTTTTGGCAATAATTTTAAAAAAGCAGACAATGCACAGTATATTGATTTAACTGATTCTCAATTAGCACACCGTTATTATTTGCATCGGGATTTAATTAATAAGCCGGTGGCGTTGATGTTTTATAATAAAGTTCTCAATGGACTTACCTATAAAAAATAAACTGCTATAATCCACCGCTTTGATTTTAATAAAACACCTATGCTCAACCCCCAACAACAATCTGCCGTAACCTATTGTGATGGTGCCCTATTGGTTCTGGCTGGCGCAGGTTGTGGTAAAACTCGCGTAATTACCGAAAAAATTGCTTATTTAATCAAAAGCCTAAAAGCCACACACCACGATATTTTTGCCATTACCTTTACCAATAAAGCCGCCAAAGAAATGGCACAGCGCGCGGTTAAAATGGTTAGTTTGCCTGAAGTTGAAGGAAAACGTGAGCGCCTTAACATTTCAACTTTTCACTCACTTGGTATGCGCATCATACGCGAAGAAATTAAACACACGCCTTACCGATTTGGTTTTAGTATTTTTGATTCGTCAGAAACACATAATATCGTTAAAGACTTATTGCCAAAAGGCTCAAACCGAGAGCAAATCAACCAAGTACAATGGCAAATATCGGCTTGGAAAAATGAAGGAAAAAGAGCGGATGAACTCGACACTCAATTTCAACTGGCGCAAGTGGTTTATAATCAGTACCAACAACGGTTAGTAGATTTTAACGCGTTAGATTTTGATGATTTAATTCTGCAAACACTCAATTTACTCGAAACCAACCATGAAGTATTGTTACGCTGGCAAGAAAAAATGAAGTTTGTTTTGGTGGACGAATACCAAGACACTAACGGTTCGCAATACCGTTTATTAAAAATGTTAGTGGGTAAACACCGCAATATAATTTGCGTAGGTGACGATGATCAATCCATTTACGGTTGGCGTGGTGCACAAGCTGAAAATTTAGCCATTTTAAAACACGATTTTCCTGAGCTTAAGGTAGTCAAACTGGAACAAAATTACCGCTCAACCCAAACCATTTTGGGTGCAGCGCATGATGTTATTAAACACAACCCACACGAATTTGACAAAAAACTGTGGAGTGATTTAGGTGCAGGTGATTTAATCAAAATCATGAAGTTTGACTCACCCGAAGCCGAAGCACAGCAACTGTGTGCAGAAATCAGCTACCAACGTGTTTTGAAGAAAAAAAGCTACAGCGATTACGCTGTATTGTATCGCTCGAACCACCAAGCCAAATTGGTCGAGCAGGTTTTTCGCAGCAAAGACATACCTTATGTCATGAGTGGTGGGCGCTCCTTTTTTGACTTTAATGAAATCAAGGATTTAATGGCTTATATTCGTTTGTTGTGTAACCCCAAAGACAATTCTGCTTTTTTGCGCATCGTCAATGTACCGCGTCGAGGTATAGGTTCGAGCTCTCTGGCAAAACTGGCACAAGTGGCAGAATCTAAACACATCAGTTATTTTAAAGCCGCAGGTAATGATGAAGTTTTATCCCTATTGCCCAAAAGAACCGCACAAAAGCTTAAAGAATTTCAATTCAATATAACCAAGTTACAACACCAAGTTTTGGCGGATTACAATGCCGATAAAATAGTAGACACTTTAGTTCATGACATTGATTATATTGCCTGGATAGCGCAAACTTCAAAAGATAAAATTAGCAAACATAACCGCACAAAGTTAGTTTATGATTTTCAAAAATGGATTCGCGGCTTTACCGAAAAAAAGAACATGGGCTTAATTGATGTCGCGGCACAAATCACACTGCAAACCAACATGGAAGACAAAGCCAATGAAGATGCTGTGCAAATGATGACTTTGCATGCTGCCAAAGGCTTGGAGTTCACCCACGTGTATATGGTTGGCGTAGAAGAAGGCATCTTGCCGCATCGCAATTCTATCGAAGAAGAAACCATTGAAGAAGAAAGGCGTTTAATGTACGTAGGCATGACCCGTGCGATGCGTAATTTAAACATCTCTTATGTAAAAAAACGCAAAAGTCGTTTTGGTCAAGAAGATGAATGCGAAACAGGCCCAAGTCGTTTCATAGATGAATTACCACAGAAGTATATCAGTGGCTATGGCATTGAACAAAAAGAATCAGAAGCCGATAAAAAGAAGAAAAAACTCAGCCATTTGGCGGCTTTAAAAGCGATGTTAGATTGAATCTTATTAGAAGCATAGTCTTTGTTTTTTCAAACTTAAGAATTTAACCAAATAACTGTAGTAATCCGCATCCTTTGACATCCATCAACAACTCATCCATAAAGCACGATACTCCGCTCTTATTACATCAATAAAATGTTATAATAATGTAAGAAAAGAATTGTCTTTTCTAAAAGAAAGAGGATTGTTGAATGAAAGAATGTAGAAAAAGTAAACCAAAGTCACTTTTATACTTATGTTTAATTGCCTTTATATTTAATTCGCAATTAATACTGGCTCAAGGGCTTCAATCGAAAGTTCTTTTTGAGGGTGAATTGGGCGATCAATGGCTCGAACTAGCAACCTCTGGAGGAGATTTTGCTAAATTTGTTCAGATAAAAGAACAAAAAATGGTGGTAGATGTGCCTGCGGGAAATGCGAGAGGAAAAACTGGCATAAGATCTGCTAATGCCTTGTTTAAGATTCCTAACGAAAGTGAGAACACAGCAATAAAATTATCATTTACAGTTGATTCTGAACAATCAACAGACTTTGTTTTTGCTATTATTCCATCAAACTGGGATGGAAAATTAGAATGGCGCTCTCATTTGATTCGCCTACAAGTCAATAAGAACGATGATAATACAGCCACTTTGTCTTTAAGAATAAAAACAACAGAATTAATGAAAACAGCTGTTGATTTAAAACAAATTCAACAGCTTAATCTCATCATTCGTTCTGATAAAATTGTAACAGTAACCGATAAAAATAATAATTTTTTGCTTCAAGCATTGATGGGTGATAATGCCAGAATATATCCTGATGGCTACAAAATCAGTGTATTGACATATGCCAAAGAAAAAAACTTACCAGCTAAATTAACGCTAAAGAAAATTAGCTTAGAAGAGGTTAAATATAATAAAGAAACAGAGACTTCACTGGTTTCCAATAAAGAAGGCAAGACGGTGTTATTCAATGGTCACTTACTTGGACATCGCTGGAAAAAATACCAAGAAGCAGATGCCGATTATGATGAAGCAACTAAGTTTACTAGAGAAGCGATGTTTGTAGACGTGCCAAAGAATTCAAAACTTGCCAACATTGGCATTCAATCCAATGGACCTGTTATTTGGCTTGATCAGTTTGGAGAAGGCTCAAAAAGAGAAGTTGTTTTTG
Organism: Lysobacterales bacterium; assembly: GCA_026988115.1. Lineage (GTDB taxonomy): Bacteria > Pseudomonadota > Gammaproteobacteria > Xanthomonadales > Marinicellaceae > NORP309. The sequence goes on from JALSLV010000114.1 coordinate 29,582, forward strand.
ATTTTTTACCTGCGCAAACAACAGGTTTTGCCATAGCCCTTTCAAACAGTGGCAATCACTTTATTGTTAAATGGGTGAAAGACTCATCCACTGACACGGGTTTGCTACAAATTTATTTAAGTCAAAACCTTGGCTTAATAGGCAATTGGCACTCTTCTTATAAACCTGTTTGGGAACAAAAAGTAACAGCACAACCACCCAGTCAACTAATTTTGACATTAACTCCTAAAGGGGTATCAATTTCGGGAAACAATTTACCAGAGCACCTCCAAGTTTGGGAGTTTCTTAAAGCCAATGCAGGGTATGAGATATACGCCTATAGCTTTCCACTTTCTCCAGATCAAGCCGTAAAATTGGCTTTAAAACAAATAAGTTTAAATACAATAAAACTTGTACCCTTACCAAAGTTACAAGCAAATCAAACTATTGAACCGTTGCCTACCAAAATATTTTTTGATGGCTCAAAAGTACAAGATTGGACACTTACACCATGGGCCATTTACAAAAAACCGGTCGATTCCTGTCATTTAGATACAAAGGGTTTTTCTGTTTTTGATGTACCTCCAGACACCCCTTTAGATGGTTGTGATATACATACAACAGAACCTCTTTTTACCCTTGATGAAAGAATAGAAAAGACAAATTATACAGTAATTGCTGAGTTTGATGCCAAAACAACTAAAAATTTCCAAGTTGTCCTAACGCCCCACAGCAGAAACAAATGGAATAAATATTACGAAGCCTGTTATATTCAATTATTTCAAAACAAGCAATCCAAAAATATATTTAGTCTCAATTGTGGCGGCAACAAAAGATATTGGCACCGCCAAGTGTCTGAGCAGTGGCTGAATTCACAATGGGACGGAAAGCTTTCTATAACTATTGAACAAGAGTGGTTAATCGCACAACTAGGCAATGGTCAGAGCATTCGTATTGCACATAAATCACCGTCTAATATATATACCTACATTGTTGCTCTTGATTACCACTATAAATACACCAACACAGCTTTTAGGCTAAAAAAATTAACAGGACAATGGCAAGCACCTGAAGGAATGAAGTCCGTAGAGCGTTGGTTCTTTATAGACAAGTCGGATTTTAATCCAGAGCAGTTTATTAAAGACTTGGCTAGTGATCTACCGTATCCGAGTGCGCCAGTGTTTGCAGGAGAAGAGAATGAACAATAAAACAACAATGACAATCTGCTTGGGTTTAATTATTTTAATCCAGCAGACATCTTTTGCCAGGAGTTGGACTGACTTTGTAAAAGATAAGGGCATGAAACCAGTAGATTCAGACAGAATTTCAGAAATTTTTGATTCTAAAAAACAACCCTTTAAAGACCTTGTTAGCCATTGGCAACAAAAAGAGGTTCAGGAAAAACAAATTGAAGAATATGAAAAATATGGAATAAGTAAATCTTTAGCGACTAGGGCTGTTAATGAAAGACTCAAACTAGCACAAGAAGTAATAAACAATAATTTTGATAATAGAAATATTTCACCAAGGATTGATAACTTAGATAATAGAGTGGCAACAATGAACCATATTGCTGCTTTAGGGTATGAGCGTTTTAAGAAGCTTGTTGATAAATATGAAATGGATATAAGCGATGATTTATACCAATGCCTTTGTTCATCAAAAGGTATTATGGGCACAGGACTTAAGTATAGCCCCGTGCCAGATAAGAACTGTGATAACACTAACCCATGTAAGGGTGGTAACTGGGGTTGTGTTTCTACTGATATACCAAAGGAAGCAGACTCCTGGATTGCATGTGCCAAAAAATATAAGTTAGCAGATGGTGGAAATCTTTTTCAAAAGTTTGATGAGCATGTTAATACCAGCAAAAAATTTAACCAAGATGAATTAGCACGAAACTTATTTGAACGCACATTAAAATTTAAAAAGCTCTGCTTGCCTACAATGGATGCTCAAAACATTGATGATATTCAAAATATTTTTAAAAGCAGTATCACAAAGAAAGCCATAGATATTTCTGAATCTTCTGAAAACGTTTGTGACGAAGCTATAGCTGTTTCCTTATACCTTAATAGTGAAAAAAGAATGACTAATTCAGAAGCTGTCATTGAAGGGTTATTAATTTTCGCACTTCCTAACACGGCTGACATATCTGATTTTGGCACTAAAAAATTACTTTTAGAAGGAAGTTTAAAAAAGATTCTAGGTAAAAATTTACCAATAATCAGCAATGTAATGAACTTATCAAGCACATATGATTTGATAAAAAGGGGTTATGATGAAGAAAAAGCTGATTCACAATACAAAGAGGCCTTTAAGCTCTTTCAAGACAGCAAAACAATGACTCGAGAAGACCTGATTAATTATGAACAAATTTTAAAGAAAAAAACAGACACGCTCAAGAATTTAATTGCCACAAGTGAAAGTAGATATATCGAACAATTTGAACTGGCCGCGGCCAGGGTTAAAGAAAAAATTGATATTCACATGTATATTCATAAAGTTAATTATGACCAAGAAACAATAAATGCGCTTTTGAGAAAATTTTCAAAAGAACAAGAAAAGATAAAACATGAATACGAAAACAAAAAAGCAGAAATGTTAGAGCAATACACTGAATTAAGTCTTTATAAAAAAATAATCTCAGACTATAGAAAACCGCTTAAAGAAAAAGGTTGTGATGAATTCATTAAAGACAGAATAAAGCAATGCAAAGAAGAACTTATCCGCAAATCAAGAGAACTCAAACTGGAGCAAGGGTAAAATGAAAAAATTGGATACACTACCTCTAGTTTGGAGTATAAATATCTCCATACTAAAAAACCCACTGCTCTGGTTTCAGCTTTCAATGGTGGCATTTGTTATCTTTTTACATACCGTCCATAAAAGTGTGTCCCAAGGTGTAAGCACCTAATTTGAGTTACAATGTTTTTGCCGAACATAAAACCAAAAAAAGGTACTCACATGAATGAATTTAAATTAAACAAGCCCCAATTACAAGCAGCATTAAACAATTTAGTAGAAGAAAAATCAGGACTCAATACTTTGATGGAAATAACCCTCAATGCATTTATGAAAGCAGAGCGAGATCAATTTCTACCAGAATCAGTAAATAACAAAGTCAATGGTTTAGGCATAAGTGAATCATTGGCATTGCGAATACCTCGCGATAGATTAAGCCAATTCAAGCCACTAATTCTTGAAATTATGCGTGAATCAAATGATCAATTGGAAGAGCTGTGTT
>JALSLV010000115.1 GCA_026988115.1 Lysobacterales bacterium
AAATTAAGATGCAAAAACACATGACGGATATACAAAATCAACCGCAAAGAGTGATATCTTATTTTAAGCATCCTAAAATTTCTTATGCTGCATAAATTGAGCGGTAATATCTAGCAGGGTTAATATTGCAACTCAAAGACCGCTTAATCATTGATCGAACAATGAATGTCTCAATGAAAAAAGGCGTGTGTAAACGTGCGCAATTGCCTGATTCAGTAAAGGAACTCTGTTTTATGAGTAAACAAGGTGTTATTCCTCAAGAGACAAAAACTTACCTCAGGGATTTCCGCAATAAACTGGCAAGAAGTAAAGCTAACCAAGTGGTAAAGAATGGATTAATGGTTAAACAATTAAGGCAAATGAATGATGACCAACTTCTTGAAGTGTTGCTAAATTCTGATGACCGAAAAATAAAACTTGTTAGCGTATTGCCTACCAAGGTTTATAAAAAGAAAATGAAACAAAACTTATGGAATGTCAATAAACAATTTGTGAATTCAACAGCCACAAGTACCAGTCAATACCAAGGACTAAAGGCAAGCTATACACCGTTTCAATACGTTGGTAAATCTGACAAGAAAAAACAAAGCAGAAACAAGGTTTTTGCTAAAAAGTACTTTTTAACAGGTTTTACAATTGGTAGGGAAATGACAGACACTTTTGAGCTTGAGATTGCTAAATCGACATTTTTAACTGATCGTTATTATTTAGAGTTTAGCTACGTCATTCGAGCAGGGTTTGGGTTGCGTTTTCCATTTTCTGTTTCAGCCTCATCAAAAGCACTAAATAATAGGGTTCTAGGTGAGGCTACTGTTGGTGAACAAGCACAGGCAACATCAAAACCAACTCGTGGAAAAGGCCGTAGTCGTTATTACCAAAAGGCGACACTCAATCAAGGCTCTTTGGCATTAGCGGGTAAAAAGACAAATAAATCATCGAGCACAAGCAACAAAGTCAGTTATGCCGAGGTTTCTATGTCAGTTGCTCCAGTTGATGTTGATAGCAAGGGTCGACCAGCCTATCAAGCGGTTGGATTGCCTCAAAATAAATATTTTAAAGGCAAAGAATTTGTATTGGAGTTGTATGCAACCTGTCATTTCAAAGCCTCCATTCCTGGCAAAGACATCAATAAAGATTGCCCGGTAGTTGACGAAAACAGAAGCCAAGATATTAATCCCATTATAGGTAATGAAAAAAGAAATTTAGCAACTCTCTGGATCAATGGCAGTGCTACTGGTCTTGGTGTCAATGTTTGGGCGGGTTCAGTGACTGTGGATTTAGGCATAGAAGCGAACTTAACCAATGGTCGAATTGGTTTTAATGCTTTTGGGTTTAATGATAACTTGATTAATAATAAGCAAACTCAGCCGTTGTTATTTCGTGACCGAAACATTAAAAAGTTTAAAGTAAGAAACAAGAAAAATAATAACGCTTTGTTTCAATTAAATTCACCTTCTTATGGTTTTGATTTTGAATTGTTGCCAGTTGTTCGCGCTAAACTAAAATTAGATTTAGGCATAAAATCATTCAATAAAACGCTTGGACCCTACAGTATTGATGCTTTGTCACTTTCAGTTGGGCTAAACCTAAACCATCACCAAGGCACTGTTAAGAGCCACTTGTACACCCTTTAATTAAACAATTTAATCGTGAGAACATAAATGAAAATTTTAAAAATATATATAGCATTACCATTATTGTTGGCATTAACGCCTTTAACCCTCAGCGCAGCTAATGACTCCACTAAAACTCAATTTGATGAAGTTGATTCATTATTTGGTAAACGAGTAGAAGTTCAAATGATTCGAGTGGCTCAAAATGATTAAAACCAAAGGGACAGGGAAGAGACCTATATTAGAAACCACTCTAAAAGACAAAAAAGAATTGATCACCGTACTCAAAACAGCAAAAGTTCTAGAAAGAATGAGGTGGTCATCGCAAAAAGAGGAAGGCCACGCATTACAGCTCCAACAAAAGTAACACTCGTGAATGTTACAAAGCATTCATTAAGCATTAATTGGTACGACAATGCCACAATAGAGTACGGTGTTGCTCTAGAAAGAGGTGTGCCGACACACAGTATTAAAGGGGTGAATTACCATTGGGTTAGGATAGCCAATATAGATGAAAGAATAGGGGATAACATTAGTGGTAAAGGATGGCGCAGTGACTCTGATAACAACTTGAAATCAAACACAATGTATTGCTACCGCCTGAAGGCCTACTTTAAGGAAAATCAACAAGCCATATACCAGTTTTCAAAACCATCGTATCCAGTTTGCGTTTATACACAATGATTTGGGCGTATAAATAAAAAGCTGATGAACTTTTTAGTGTAGCAAGGACTCTTTTATGTCTAGGTGTTTTTGATATGCTTGTTTCAATAGATTTTTAAATTGAGGTTCATTTTTGATCTTATCAAAATAAGAGTTAGAAGTCATAAAAGCGTAATTATAATACCCTGCATTTATGGCTTTTTCTAATGTTTTTATTGCATTGTCTTTGTCGCCAAGTAAGGCATAGTATGAAGAAAGGTAATACAATGTTTCGCCATCTGATTCTGCGGGGTTGGTCAGCTTTTTGATGGCTTGTAGCCCTATTTCAGGTTTACCATTGATGTATGATTTGAAGATTATTGCCACATTTGACCATAAGCCACTGTCTTCGGATTCCAAGACTTGGTTGAAGTAATCTAAAGCGATTTCATTGTGACCTAATCGGCGATTAAGTAAGCCTTTCCAGCCTAAGGTAAATGCACTTTTAGGGTAGAAATCAGTCATTTTTAGGGCTTTGTGGTACATTTTAGCATTAGAATAAGTGCCAATTAGTGAACGGTAATGTTGGTTGTGTGGGTCCAGATTCACCGCTTTTTCCATTGCGGTTATTGCTTCATCGACCATGCCAACATAGCGATAAATATAACCCATGGAAAAAAGAGTGTCGGTATGGTTTGGGTTAATTTTAACCATTTTTTTCACCAACTCGACGGCTTGTTCTAATCGGTTTGTTTCAGTATATAAAAATGACAAATTAGATAAGGCACTTAAAAGCTCTGGATTTAATAGTAGTGCTTTTTGGTAGTATTCTTCCGCTTTTTGAAAGGGTAAATTGTGGAAAGCTAAATCTTGCAAACTAAACTGTTTAACGCGACGAATTCTATCTCCTAAATGCACATAGGTTAAGGCGTAGCTCGCATCTAATTCAAGGGATTGTGCCAACATGCCGATAGCAAGTTTATTGTCATCTATTGTATAAGGATAGGCGACTGCTCGCAAGTAGTACTCATAAGCCAGTGGATTACTGGGTATGTCTTGATTGATGCGTTTAATTTCCGAGCTTGAAAACTTTATTTTTAATCCATCAATAACCTTTTGGGCAACTAAATCTTGCAGTTTAAAGGTATTATCATTTTCCACCTCAATTTGTTTTCCTCTCCATATTAACTCAGAAGTTTTGACATCAACAAGTTCGATACTCAAGCGTATTTTATCATCTAATTGGTGGTAGCTTCCTGTTAACACGTAGTCAACATTTAGTTCTTTACCGATGCTAATTGGATCGTTTATATTAATGTACTTGCGAATTGATAATGTGGGTCTAACTGAGATGTTTTGCAAATAGTTAAGGTGCCCAATGATTTGGTCTGCAATTGCGATGCTAAAATAATTGTTTTGTGGAGATGAATTGTTATTTGTAAAGGGTAAAACAGCAATCGTAGGGATTTTGTCGTCGGAATGGTCTTTGTAAAAATTATTAATTATGAAAGCCAACAATAATACAAGACTGGCAACAAAAACTTTAGGCTTAAAATTTATTTTTGACTTTGTTCTTTGAGACTGAACTGAATTATGTTTTGCCTGGGCAATAAACTGATAACCACGTCCATGAATGGTTTTGATGGTGTGTTGTGATTGACCGTTATCACCAAGTACACTCCGTGCGCCTTTGATATGATTACTGAGGGTTGCATCCAATACATTGCGCCCGTGCCAAACTTGCTGGAATAATTCATCGCGAGTAACCACGCGGTGTTGATTTTGTATTAAATAAACAATCAAGTCAAATACACGAGGCTCTACAGCAATTTTTTGACCATGGTGTTCAAGAGAAAAATTCTTCACATCAAGTTGGAAGTGGTTAAATGAGTAAAGCATTTTTTTGTTATTGTTATGATTTAGGTAAAGTATAGCTATTTTACGGCTTTATTACCAAACAAATAGATAATCATTAACAAATCCTCATGTTTTAAGTCAATAAATCCATAAAATTTTAATACTTAGCTTAATTGTTTTTAAAGCTATATTTGTGAAAACAAAAGCATATTCCCTTGAGAAGTTAAGATAGTTCAAAGAATATTTCATAAGTGTAGCTTTAAAAATTATTAAAAATTTCTTTAATGGAGTACCTCAATGAAAAAAATATTAGCCTTATTATTCATCACAAATTTAACCCTTGCATCAACTTTAGAAAACCCTGAAACGGATAAAATTATCATTGAGAGCCTTGCATTGTCACAGCATTTCAAAGATTTCAACAATCAGCAAAAGGGGTCGACCAATTGGCGTTCAGTTGGTGCTGGTGGATGCCAGTATTCGACTATTCAAGCTGCAATTGATGATTATACGCAATCGGCATTAGGTATGCTTAACATCCCTGTAGAATTTAGAATTGCCACCAACAAGACTTATTTTGAAAATATAGTTATTGGTGGTGAATATGATATTTCTTTAAAAGGTGGCTACAGTGATTGCAGTAATATGGCTAATCCTCCACCTAATAATCAGTCTTTAATAAATGGAGGTAACAATGACACTGTGTTGAAAATTCAAGGCGTTACTACCAGAAGAACCATGACTTTTACCAATTTACGCCTGATTAATGGCAGCAATGCAGCAGGTGCCGGCGGTGGTTTGCTTTCAGATAATTCTAATATAGCATTGTTATTAGAAAACGTTGATATTAGAAATAACACCGCAAACCATGGGGCAGGTATAGCTATTGTGGCAGGTGATACCGATTTACTCATGAGTGAATCATTGGTGCTGAGCAATACAGGGGATTATGGTGGGGGTGTTTTTTGTAGCGGTTTTGCCTCTTCTGTTACTGTTATTAATCAAAGTGGCATTATTTCAAATGTTGCAAATGGAGCTGGTTTTGCCCCTAGGGGACAAGGCGGCGGTGCTTATATTGATGGCTGTTATTTTGCTATTTTTACGGGTTCTGCTAATAATGGCTCGTTTTCAGGTATGGATGCAAACTTATCGGTTGGTCATGGTGGAGCAATCTTTGCATTTAATGCAACAATCCGATTACATGGGCATCAAACCTGTGGTTCACAGGGTTGCTTGGGAGACAACAGTAATCCTGTGAGTTTTAGAAACAACCAAATTAGCACCAATGTACGACAAGGAGCTGTAATTTACGCACAATTTAGCGAAATGAGAATGAATGCAGTTTGGGTTGAAGGAAATACCGGAGATTCTATAATTTATTTAGATTCTTCAGAATTTCGCTTGGAGCGTTTTTTACAATCCTGCTGGAGTAATAATGTTAATTGTAATTTATTAGAAAATAATTTTGGAATAGTCATAGCTGGAACAATCAATGATTCGAGTATTTCTAATGCCATGTTTAAAAATAATTTTGATGGGTTGATTGGTTTAAGTCATTACAATATTTCGACACGAAAGTCTTTAACCATAGAAAGTAATGTCTTTTTTAATAATGGCACTCCAACATCGACTAGGCTTTTTAGTTTTTTTGGTTCCTTAGATGTCTCTCTTATACACAATACTATTGTTGATAACGAAACCTTTAATGCGGTGATTGACTTGGACTGGAATCCCAGTAATAGTATACCACCCAATTTTGCAGCACATTCAAATATTATTGACAACCCTGGTTTTCCATTAATGTCACACAGTAACATAAGTAATTTTAATGGCTTTAATACAATGGATGTCATTATTAGCGCCTTAATCACCAATGAAATTGATTCAATTTCTGAAAGCAACAATGTCTTTAATGACGCGATTAACTTTGCTGGCGGAGATTTTATTACCGAAACAATTCCTGGAGAAGTGTTGTTTGTAGATAGGGCCAATGGTGATTTGCATTTAAGTCCGAATTCAAGAGCCATTGACTATTTCAATACACCCTCCCGAGCCACTGTTACCCATAAGGACATAGATTATGAAGACCGTGGTTTTGATGATCCCAACAATCAGTCACCCGTATCAAATTTATTTTATTATGACTTAGGTGCGGATGAATATATCGTTTTACCTGATTTTATGTTTGCCAATGGCTTTGAATAAATGTGACTGGGTTGACAGAATCTATTCTATAAAGATTTTAAACTAACACAAACAAAGAGAAATAATCATGAAAATGAAATCGGCGAGCCAGTTAATAATATTCGTTTTAAGTTTTTACATCAACTCAAGTGTTGCATTGGATAATCCCATTATGTTTGTCACCCAATACCCTGTGCAAAATGATTTTGCTGCAATAGGAACAACTTTTGGCAATCATCACTCAGGCATTGAAAATGTTGGACGAGGAGGAGATTTGTATATTCGTTATGCCGATGGCACTTTGCGCAACTTAACCCGTGAAGCGGGTTTTGGTATGGTTGGTTTTCAAGGCGTTGACTCAATAGCCGTGCGTGATCCTACGATTCATTGGGGTGCTAATAAAGCCTTGTTTAGTATGGTTATTGGGGCAACACAAGAACAGTTTGGACGACCAGTGACTTATTGGCAGATGTATGAAATTACGGGATTTGGGCAAGGGCAAACAATTTCCATAACTAAAGTACTCAACCAACCACCTGATTACAACAATATTACACCGATTTATGACTCGCAAGATAACATTGTTTTCACCACCGACATGCCTCGCACAAAAAACCGTTACAATTATCCTCAATACGATGAGTACGACAACGATGCCAGTACCACAGGCTTATGGAAGTTAAACCGACAAACCGGAGCGATAAACCTATTGCAACACGCACCTTCGGGTTCTTTTTCTCCTATTATAGATAAAGCTGGTCGCATCGTTTTTACTCGCTGGGATCATTTGGAACGTGACCAACAGGCTTTTACCGTAGGGGCGGGTCATTTTAATTACAGCAGCGAATTACCAGGAGCTACAGCGATTAATTCGGTTGCAGAGGTTTTTCCAGAACCACAAGAAGCCAATGACCCTGATGTGATAAGTAGTATAAATTTACACAGCGTTAATCATTTTTTTCCATGGCAATTAAATCAAGATGGAACAGCCGAAGAGACCTTAGATCATGTCGGCCGGCATGAATTACACGATTATTTCACTGCTAGTTTTAATGTCGATAGCAGTTTGTTTGATTTTGCTCCTTATCTAGGACGCCCCAATGTTAATGTTATACGAAACACTTTTATGCTGGATGAAGATCCTGCTCTAACAGGTCGATTTATTGCTATTGATGCACCTGAATTTGGCACTTATAACGCTGGTCAGATAATTGCTTTTAAACTCGCTCTTGGTGATCGTCCTGATTTGGTGTCAGTGGGTTATATCACTCACCCTGAAACTAGAAATCCAGGTAGTGGGGCGAATCATTCAGGGTTTTACCGAGATGCGATTACTTTGGTTGATGGAACAGTTTTAAGCTCACATACAGCAACAACACACGATAACAATACGCCTTTTGAAAGCCCATTTACTATTAAAACATTAATAATGGATAATGGTTATTTAATTCCTGATAGCTCAATTGCTAATTTACCTGATGTGACTGTTTCTTTTTGGAGTCCAGATGTAATGGTTAATTTTACAGGTCAACTATGGCAGTTCCAGCCAGTTGAAGTGGTTGCTCGCAGTGTTCCACCTTTTACTTCTGAGCAGCTAGAAACACCAGAGTTACAAGTGATGAGTGAAGAGAATGTTGATGTGAATGATTTTCAAAACTATTTACGCAATAATAATTTAGCCGTTGTGGTTATGCGTGATGTCACCACACGGGACTCAACCGACCAGCAACAACCGTTTAATCTTCGTGTGCCTAGCTCTGGACATCAAACCATTGGCGATGGCGGTCAATTATATGACATCTCGCATCTGCAATTTGTACAAGCCGATCAGGTTAGGGGAATTGGTGGAGCGGGTGGGGTTAATACCCCAAGAGAAGGACAACGTCCATTGGCACAATTTATGCACGATAACAATGTCATGCAAAACAATATTCCATTTGCCGGTGCTCCTACGGGAAGTGTGGAGATATATCCCGATGGTTCGGTGGCTGCCTTTGTACCAACTAGACGCGCAATGGCATGGCAATCGGTTGCACCTGATGCAACTCCAGTGGTAAGAGAACGGTATTGGATTAGTTTTCAACCCGGTGAAATTCGTGCCTGTGCAGGTTGTCATGGAATCAATGATGTCGACCAAGCAGGCAATCTACCCACTCAACAAAAAGCCCAAGCTTTTCAAGCTTTACTGCAACACTGGAAACAAAACCTTAACACCTTAGTCTTTAGCGATGGTTTTGAGTAGATTAATAACAATCTTATTGATGTGCTTGAGTTTTGAATCACAAGCACAACTTAAAGCCTTCCCCGAAGCCCAAGGTTTTGGTGCGATTGCCAGTGGTGGCCGCGGTGGAGCTGTCCTCAAAGTGACCAATTTAGATGCATCAGGAGTAGGCTCATTGTTGTGGGCGGTCAATCAAGCTGGTGCACGAATTATTGTATTTGACGTTTCAGGCATAATAACAGGCGATGTTAACATTCCTCATGGAGATATTACCATCGCAGGACAAACCGCACCAGGTGCTGGTATTACATTGGTGGGTCATTTAACCACCGATTTTGGAATAGAAACCAACAACATAATCATTCGCCATATCAGAGTTAGGCCGCCCAACCCAAATGCGCAATGGCCACCGAATCAACACGATGGAATACAGTTTTCCAGTGCCAATAACATAATCTTAGACCATGTAGATGTGTCGCACGGAGCGGATGAAAATATTGATATGTGGGATGGTGCAAACCATATAACTGTACAATGGTCGAATATCTCCTTCCCAATCTATGATGTTGCTAATGGCTGGACGCATAACAAAGGAATTCTCAATCATCGTCCTTGTGTGGATGATAGTAGTTGTACAGCAAGCTCAAGAACAGGAGGATTCATCTCTATTCACCACAACTATTTTGCCCATGCCCGCAACCGAACACCAGCTTTATCGATGGGGCCAGCAGATACACGCAACAACTTGGTTTACAATGGCAGAGAAGGCTTTGTTCACCACAATATTGTAGCTGATGGGCAGTTTAATATCATTGGTAATAAATACGTAGCAGGACCAAGTATTTCATTAGCGCCATTCTTTTTTGATCCAGAAAACAGCAATCCACCCATCTTAACTCAGTATTGGTTGCAGGATAATTTGATTGAAGACAATAGTTATAATGGTGTGGTCAATAACCCATGGAATGACACAGCTTTTCAAAATGAATATACTTTTGTTTGCTGTGGAGTCGTAGCCACACAATTTAATCAAATAGGAGAATTTGACTTTACCTCACAAAACAATGTGCCAATTACGACGCACAACAGTTCAGAAATTGAAGATTTACTCATTGCCCAAGTTGGTGCTTTTCCCCGAGACATAGTGGCAAGAAAATCAATCGCCGATTTACAAACCAGAAGCGGAGGATGGCAAAATTATCGTCCGCCAGATTTAATGGATGGCTTAACAGCAACAGCTCCACCATTGGATACCGATGGAGATGGCATGCCTGATAATTGGGAAGCGTTACATGGTCTAAACCCAGCTATTGCCGATAACAACACCACTATGCCATCAGGTTATACGGCTATTGAAGAGTATATTAATGGATTGGCGACAGCGTTATTTAGTAACACTGATACAGTTTTTCAAAATGGTTTTGAGAATTAATTAGTACAGCGACGCCAAGGCACAGCAAAAATCAAAAGCAATTAATAAGATAAAAGCAGTCATTGCCAAGAGCAATGCGATGTGGCATCTGGCAATCTATTAAAGTTAAACTGCCTTATTAATGATTGGGCTTACATCTCAGATTTATCTCTAAAGGGCAACTTTAACCCAAATCCTCTTCTTTTGTTTTAAGCCTTTCCTTTGAGAGTTTAACTTCGCGTCTTTTCTCAAGTGTTTTTCTCACCGAGCGTGTAATTCGATCAGCAGCTCCTGCAATGGCAAGGTCAATATTGGCATCATGATGCGTAACTGCAATGGGTTGCATGCCTCTTATGCGGGCTTCCATGGTACAGCGCAAATCATCACTGCCGCCTTTGGGGCCATTCTCATCTGAAATATACACCTCCACACGCGTCACTTCATCCATAAAACTATTCAAAGAATCATTTAAAAGACCCTTAACATATTGTATCAATAAATCACCGCCTTTGACGTTATGATCTGTATTGACTTGTATTTGCATTACGAACTCCTATTATTTAAGTTTGTTTGTTTTGTCATATATAAACTGAGGACATAATTTGTTTTTTCAATCTTTTTCGATACAACACATCACAATTAAATAACCTACTATTCAGGCTCGTGCATTAATTCACCGATGACGCAGATGAAAAATAAAACCACCATAGTGGGTCACCGATGTGTGACCCTGCGAAAATCAAGTAGTCTAAAAATCAAAACAAAAGAAACTTCGCACAGCGGCACAAAGACACGGCGAAAATTAAAATAAATTTCTCAATAATTCGTAAGATGGGATTCACCCATCATTATGATATAAGTGTTGGTTCCAATGTGATTTTGACTAGAGTAAATTTATGGTTTTAATGGAAGTATAATAAGACAAGTGGTTTGATATTCCCCCAATAAACTCTGAAGGACGAACAATGGTTGGTGGATTTGTGAATGAGTGACGCTCTGGTTAATATAAAAAGCTAAGGGTAATTATGACTCGATTTCTGCAAGTATGATTTTATATACTCCTTTGATTTTTTGAGTCTGTAAACCAAACGAAGTCAATCTGGTAAGTGGGATTTATCCCACTCAAAACTAAACTTAAACCTGAAAAGCGTCAGTTAAAACCGACAATCTAACAAAGTCAAATCTTCTGATTCCGTGAACTTCGTGGTGAATTAATCTGTTCTATTATACCACCAAGGACACGAAGTTATCGTAGCTTGATTTATATCTCTTTTTAATTATTTCTTTACCTTTTTGCTAGTCCCTTTATTTCTAATTGCCTTTAAAGGGTACTGACCCGAATGGCACTAAGTTAAGGGTTCTTAGCATGGTTTTGATATTTTATAAAACTGCTAAATATCTAGGTTTCATGCGGTTTTCAAGTGTGCAAAAGCGGCTTAACTTAGCAGCATTCGGTGCTGACCCCTTAAACTTTTCCTGTCAAAGTGAGTCTAATCTTTTTGCTTCATGGTCTCCATTTTGATGCAAAGTGACACTAATGACTTGATCATTTTCATTAAAATTAAAAGTCAATTGTGCATCAACACCTATTAAACTAAATTTATGTAATGCAGTACCAACAATTTCTAACTTAGATTGCCCAGTTGCTTGTGTATACATTTTTCCATCTAGTTTAAATACTTTAAGATGGAAGTTTTGAGTTAATGCATATTCACCCACATATTTTTTAAAAAGTTCCTCATCAACTTCAATTTTTGTAATGGTAGGAATGGGTTTATCTGTCCTTTGCCACTGTTTATCAGATTGAGTGCTTTTTAAAATTGTAGCATTAATTTTATTTTGGGCATCTCTTAAAAATTCTAATGTTACTGTATCAGAATCAAAAAAGAATTTATCTTTCGCATAAGGTAATAATTCAAATTTTGAACCTCCTGTTCGCCTTGAATACAGTTTACCTTTATCAAAAGTAATGATTCTGTCTCCATCTGATTTGGACGAATAGACGGCAACATATGATTTTAAAAAGTCTTCATCAAGATGAACTTGTTCCCATTCAAAGGGTTTTCCTATGGCAATAGCTGCCATTTTATCAGCTACATCAGCAGGAGAATTGCACATACAATTTGAAAGTACGGCCACAAAAACCCTCTCTTCAGGCAAATAATTTGAAGCTGAAAGAAATCCGTTAATGCCTCCACCATGAGATACCATTGGACTGCCTTGAATATTACCTATAGCCCAACCAAACCCATAGTCGGTTTTGGAGCCATCATTGAGTGTAAAAACACTGTGTGCTTTTGATCGACTGGCTTTAGTCATCACTTTATCAGACATAACTGCCGCATACCATGTGGACAAATCATCAACTGTTGAAAGCAAAGATCCAGCAGCAAAAGGTTGGGTCATACTCAAAAACTCATCGTTTTTATAACCGTTATCATCTTTAGCATAACCCGCTGCTCGGTTTTTTATGATGGGAGAGTTACCACCATAGTACGAATTTTTCATTCCTATGGGTGTGAAAATGTGTTGTTGAATGTATTCGGCATAAGTCTGTCCAGAAACTATTTCTATGATGTACCCCAATAAAAAATAACCAGAATTATCGTACATGAATTTTTCACCTGGAGCAAAATCCATGGGTTCTGATTTAAAATAATCAACCATTTCCTTAGGTGTAAAGTTCTTTTTTCTTACTTCACTTGTCCATTTTTTCAAGCCGGTATAACTTTTTATACCTGATGTATGGGTTAATAAATTTTCTATGGTAATGGTATAACCATGTGTTGGATAATCTTTAATGTATTTGGTGATGTCATCATCCAGCTTGATTTTGCCTTGTTCAATCAGTTGCATAATGGCAGTAGCGGTAAACTGTTTGGTGATAGAGCCAATACGGAATACGTTTTCAGGCTTCATCTTTACACCCAGTTCAAGATTTGCCATGCCAAAGGCTTTGCGATATATGGTTTTACCATCTTTGACCACAAGAGCAACACCACCAGGGCCATCTTTACTGAAAAGTTCATTAAGCAGTACATCAAATTTTTTGTTGCTTTTTGCAACTACTTGAAATGAAAAACTGATAATAAAGAGTACTGAAATTATTTTTTTCATGAGATTCCCCATATATAATTGAATGAACAATTCTAACATAGAATAAAAATCAATCTATAGGCCATAAGACACTTCTTTTTCTTTGTGTCTAAATGAAAGTTAAAATACAATGCTCAAATATATATAGGATAGGCACACCTTGAAAGCTGAAAATTCAAAAAAACATATAAAATCATGTTTAATCCGGGTAGTTTTTACAGTTTAAGGGGTGTGCGGCTGAGCGAGGTCGTTCATTCAAATGGGTGTAAATCCCATCTCGGTAAGGTTGGTCAGGCACTAAAGTAGCAATCATCGGGCAGGCGGGAGTAATCCCAAATGTTAAGCACGATGCAAAGCATTAAGGGTACCGACCCCTTTAGCTGTTTTGGGTCGCTACGCGTGACAAAACGGCTGTCCTGCCGTTTGGTTTCCACGTCGCTTAGGCTCCTCGTAATGACAGCGTTTTGTTAGTCTTTATAAATGTTTTTGATATTCGCTGTGTCTTTGTGCCGCTGTGCGATTTCTGCTTTTGATGTTTTGTTACATATTGTAATTGGCAGGCGAGCTGCTCGTACTCCCATAGATAATAGTTTAATTACTTGAGTTTCTTTAAAGATAAAGTATAGTAATACGACATATACATTTAATTTTTATAAAGAGCTGACCACCATGAAAATAAAACATAAACCCATTTCTCGACTATTTATTTTATTGATTTTATTTGGTTCTGTTCTGGCTTGTTCTGCCAGTAAAGAGCCTGTTAATCGAGCTAAAGCTGTTGAAATTAGGAATGATAAGACCGAAAGTAATGGCAAAATGCTGGCTTATGAGCATGCTGTCACTATAAAACACACCCAATCAGAAATTTTGTCGCATTATAATTCGACCATTAAACTCTGTCAGTCCAATGTCGAGATTAATTGTTCTATCTTGTCGGCTAGTTATAGTATAGGTTCATATAATCGTTCTTCCATAAAAATGAGGGTCAACCCCAATGGCGTTGATACTTTAATTAAGCATGCCAAAGACAAAGGTGAAATTACCATTCAATCTACCAGCATTGATGATTTGACAAAATCGTTTGTTGAAACAGAAAAGCGCATAGAAATGCTGACTCGATACCGAGACAAATTACTTGAAATTCAAATCAAAGCCGCCAACGATGTTGAGTCATTGATTAAAATAGCCAAAGAACTGACAGCAACTCAAAGTCAAATTGAACGAACTCAAAGCAGCAAATATCGTTTAGAACAAAGAACTGATCGAGATTTATTAATGATTACTTTTATACACAGTGCTAAAAACGAGTCAATGTGGGATTCATTAAGAAGTTCTATTACCGATATGCCTGAAAATTTTACTTACGGATTAAGCGAAACAATAGAAGAAATTGTGTATTTAATTCCATGGTTTTTGGTTGTTGTATTTATGTTCATTTTCTTTAGATGGTTGTGGCATAAAACTGCAGCTAAAACTAAAAGATAAAAGGATTACTTCCTATTTTTTTTGCAAGCAGTATTTAAATCTTTACCTCTGCGGCCTTTGTGAGCATACCGAGGAAAATGCTTTTACTCTTAATCTATTTTGAAATCATGGCAACTTTTGGAGATTATTTCACAGCTCCTGCCGCTCACCCTTTGGGTCGCTACGCGTGGCAAAACGGCTGTCCTGCCATTTGGTTTCCGCGTCGCTTAGGCTTCTCGTAATGACGGTGTTTTTGTTTGTTTTTATAAATGTTTTTGATATTCGCTGTGTCTTTGTGCCGCTATGCGAGTTTTTTTTTGATTTTTGGTTACTAGATTATCGCAGCGCCACACATAGGTGGCCCACTACGGTAATTTTGTTGTTAATCTGCGTTATTTGTGAAATCTACGGACAAATGCTTTTGACTTTTAATAAAACAATAAAAGAGCAGGCGAGAGCCGCCTGCGCTCTTAACTGATTATGATTTTTTAGTGAATTGCGTCAATATCACAATGGTTTGTCCATTGACTTTACCCGTGATGTGTTCGGCATTATCAGCCACTAATCCAATTTTGCGCACGGCTGTTCCGCGTTTGGCAACCATTGAAGTGCCTTTGACAGGTAAGTCTTTAATTAAGACAACGGTGTCACCACTTTGCAGCGTAACCCCATTGCTGTCTTTGTGGATTAAAGCCGTATCCTCTTCTTCACCTTCGCCCGTGGCTTTTGCCCAAGTTAAAGCATCGTCTTCTAAATACATCATATCCAATGCATCTTGCGCCCAACTCTCACTATTTAAACGCGATAACATGCGCCATGACATGACCTGTACAGGAAGGTTTTCGTTCCACATGCTTTCGGTTAGACAACGCCAGTGATTGGTGTCCATGTCTTCGTCTTTATTAATTTGTGCACGACAAGTGCCACAGGCTAAAATACTCTTATCAAAACCACCATCTAAATCGGGCGGAATAGCATAAACCTGAAGATTGTCGGTTGCGCCACATAATTCACAGGTTGAATTTGCTCGTGTCATTAAAGCTGCTTTTGTCATTGTATTCTCTGAAAATTTTAAAGAGTGGATTTTATCAACTTATGTGACAAAATTGATATATAATTACAAAATATGAAACTAAAACCGATGCAAATACACGAAAAAGCATTAATTTGGCACATTTATGAAAATGCCATGCAGGCACATATCGAAAAAATATGGGGTTGGGATTATGCGTGGCAAAAGCAAGATTTTGAAAAAAACATAGCTCAATACACAACCTCATTTATTGTCAATGGAGATAAAATCATCGGTTATCTTCAGTACAAAGTGAAGAAAAAGCGCGTTTATATCAATATGCTAATACTTGAACCTTTGCAACAATCACAAGGCATTGGTGGCAAAGTACTCAATCATTTGATCAGTGAATATAAACTCGATACAGTATCCTTGCGTTGTTTTAAAGTGAATGACCGCGCCTTTAAATTTTACCTCCGCCTTGGTTTTGTTGTGATTACAGAGGATGATAATTTTTTTTTATTAGAAAAAACCTTATGAAACAAAGATTATTTGTCTATGAGACACTTGGTTTATGACGACCATTCGAACACATAATGACTGATGTCTACCGAATTAAAAAACATGTAATCCATTACCGAGAAATTAAACAATAGTTTTTAATTAATTCGAGTTTTGCACTCACAAATGGATTCTGAGAATAGTTTAACATAATTGCATTCGAGTCAAGTGCTTAAAAACTTCATTACAGGTTCTTTAATCTTGTTTTTTTAGTGATGCCAAGTAGTTTATTGAGTCTTCGTATTTGCCGCCTGCGTCAATACGAGAAATTTCATCCTTTCTCAAAATTAATTGCTTAATATCTCTGCTAGTCATTGTTCCAAAATCATCTAAAACAATCCATTCTTTATCTCCATCTTTTATTGAGCCAATAAAGCATATTTGATTATCCATGCCTTCTGTATGAAGGCAAATATGTCCAAAAATATTATTTACAGACTCGAGAATGGAATCTTTTGATTTTAAATCAATTTTGCACGATTTGAACTTCGTGTGTTTATGCTGTGATAGTTCTTTAATAGATTTTCTTACATTGCCTTTTGCTCGGACACGAGTAATATCCTCAATATAAAAAAGCGAAACCCCATCGTTTTCTCCTTCATCTGTGAAACAATTGAGTAGAATAAACTCTTTGTTGAAGTCTGCAATATAACCAGTAATGGATTCTTCGCTTAAATGATCTCGATAAACGTCTATAATTTCTTGAGACAGTTTGTATTCTCTGAATTTTTTGGTTAGTAGTGACATGGTTTTAGCGTGCTCCTAATGTTAACTTAAGGGTTTGTTCCTTTTTATCTCTTGTGATGGTGATTTCAACCGTATCGCCAGGCTTGTGGGCTTTGAGTTGGTTGGAGTAGTCTTTAAGGGTGGTGATTTTATTGCCATTCAAGGCGGTAATAACATCACCTGTTTTTAAACCCGCTTTTGCTGCAGGGGAATCATCCGCTATGCCCGCAATTTTGACCCCAATTCCAGAGTATGCAAAATCTGGCATGGAACCTGTCGAGGCTTTGCGTGTTGATGAACTTGTTTTATTTTTATCGCTGTGAGTCGATATTCCTTTGCCTGTAAAAGGCATTGGCTCTTTTCGCATTGACAGGTATTCGATTATTTCTTTGGCAACGCTGGCAACTTTGACCAGTCCTGTAAAATCAATTTTATTAGCGGTGTCTGTTGGCACGTGGTAATCGGATTTAATGCCTGCATAAAATAATTGCACAGCAGGAACTCGCGCATTTATAAATGAGATTTGGTCGCTGGCATCCAGTTCTTGCGTGACGATTTGCGAGGCGACACCCGTGGTAAAGTCGGTTCCCATAAAGATAAATTTCCACTCACGTGCTGTGTTGGCATTGAGGACCATTAATTTGTTGTCAAATAAACGCCCAACCGTATCGATAGTGAGGTTGGCAAAGAGTTTGCTGTGTTTGAGCTGTTCTTTGACGAAATGTTTTGAGCCAATTAAGCCCGCTTCTTCTCCTGTAAATGCCGCAAAAATAATGGTGCGGGCAGGTTTTGCGGTTTTGCCCAGTGTGCGAGCAAGTTCTAACATCACTGCAACGCCACTGGCATTGTCATCTGCGCCGTTGTGGATTCTGCCTTGGTTGCCACTTTTATGATTTGGCCAACCCATGCCAAGGTGGTCGTAATGAGCTGATAGAACCACCGCTTCAGATAAGTTGGGGTTTTCTCCAGGGATAATGCCGATAACATTGCTGAGTTTAAGGTTTTTTCTGTCTTTAACGTCTTGTCTCCACGTTTGCAAATAACTGTTATTGTCACCACCGCTTTTTAAACCGTATTGTTTAAATTTATCAGCGATGTAAATTGCGGCTTCATCTAACTCTGGGCTGCCAAGTTCGCGTCCTTTTAATTTATCATCGGCTAAATAGTTAACTGTTTGCATGAGGTGTTTGGTTGAAAAAACTGGAGCCAATTGTGCCAGTGCTTGGCGTTTTTTTAGTTTAACTACCGCGTTTTTATCAAAGGCATAAATTAACGGTGAATCGGTGATTTGCCAAGTGCCTTTGGCGATATTGGAAGGCTCATCACCTTCAAAAGCAAGGTAACTGTATTTGCCATAATGCGGCAATTTTCTCACCAAGCCATCAACAGCTCCATTATTTCCAATTGAAAGTAGCGTGATGGTTTGTTTTGCATTATTTGGGTTAGCAAGGGCAATAAAAAAGCTGTTGTTCGCAGTCTTAAGGTTTCGTTTGCCATAATTGACATGAGCAGAATTTATGCTTGAGTCGTACTGTTTTAAGACATTATTGACCACAGTGGCAAATTTATTATCCAATCCTAAAATCATAATCGCTTGATTAATTGGCAAAGTTTTTATGTTTTCTTGTGCAATAATTTCAAATTTATCGGCTTTTTCTTTTGACCACTTGTTGGCTAAACCTTGATAAAGAGTGTAACGTTTATTGCTTTTCGCAGGCAAGATAATGGTGGTTTTATCCGCACCGAATGCTTTGGTGAAAGCCGGAGGGGATTCGCGCGCATCGAGGCGACGAAAGACATCAAAGTGCGGGTCAATTTGGACTTTCAAAACCGTGCCATCAACCGCAAGGCTGTAATTTTGGGTTTTGTTATCCATTGAGATGGTGTATTGCTTAGTGCCTTTGTCGGTAACAATGGCTAATGGCACATCGAGTGAAAAGACTGCCTCGTCTTGAATTTGATTTAAGGTGAAGTTTAAGGTGTTTTGACCCCGAAGTGTTTGTTTTTTGACCTCGGTGAGGGTTAAAGAGGGTGCTCCTGTGCGATTAATCCATTGGTCAAAATACCAACCCAACTTTTCATCGGTTGTGCTTTCAAAGGCTTTGCGAATATCAGCAAAAGATGCCCGTTTAAATTTATTGTCTCGATTGAATTGTTGGTAAGCTTTGATAAAGTTTTCATCGCCGACTTTTTGCCGCAACATGTGATTGACCATAAGGGTCTTTCCATAGCCGATGGCTTCGCTGGCGGCATCGTGCCGTGAGGTAAATTTATTAAGGGGAAAGTCATTTTTATTGTTCACAAAATTAGTAAATTTTTGCAGTGTTGCACGGCGGTATTCTTCGCCTTGGTGGCGTTGTTCTTTGATTAAATGATCCGCCATGTAAGCGGTGAGTCCTTCGCACCAATTACCGTGTTCAAAATCCACATAGACCGAATTACCCCACCAATTGTGCAATAATTCGTGCGGATAAGACGAGTGCAGGATAAATGGAAAACGGATGATTTTTTCACCCAATAAGGTAAAAGAGGGCATGCCGTAGCCTGTTTCCCAAAAATTTTCCACTAAGGCAAATTTGGTGTATGGGTATGGACCGATGAGTTTGCGGTACATTTCCATGTATTGGGCGGTGGTTTCGAGGTATTTGTTTGCCAATCCTTCATCAGGTGTCCGTAAAAATGCCATGGCTTGCACATTACCCATGGAATAACTGTATTCAGAAAAAGCTGCCGCAATTAAGAAAATTTCTTCTTGTGGCGTGGGAGACTCCCAAGTATCAGTATGTTTGTTATTATTCGTTGTATCTTGCGAACGTTTGCCTGTTGTCACGACACGCCAGCCTTTGGGAAGAATTGTGGTTAAATTAAAGGTCACCATTTGTTCTTCAAAGGTCGGAACCCAATAGGTCGAACCGGCTAAATAAACCCCTCTTTCAAATATAATACCAGCAGATTCACTAAATCCTCGGGCATAATTTTGTGCACTTTGTTTAACAGGGGATTTAATTGTACCTGAATATTTTACTGTGATTTTAAACGCTTCAATGGTTCCCGGTGGCAATGTGATTTCATAAACATTGAGTTTAAGTGCGTTGTTTTTTGAAACATCATCCTTATCCATACCAATATCTTGACTTGCTGCATTGCTTTGAATTTTTTTTATGCGTTTATTCTTTTGAATGACTAAATCCTGATGCAATCGAAATTGTAAAGTCTTGGTGGTTTTTCCAATAAGAAACGTCATCTCATCTTCAACAGAAATAGCCGACTTCTCGGGTTCAATCGTTGCCGTTATTTTATGATGAATAGGTGTATTGGCAAAGGCATTGAGGCTAAAAGTTAAGCAGAATGCAAAGAGGGTAAATTTTTTCATGATTTTAATTTATAATAATTTGAATCGGGTTTTGGGGGTTTAGGTATTTTTTAGCCACGGCTTTAACATCGGTTAGCGTGACATTTTTTAAAGCATCCAGTCTTTTTTTGTCTGCTTCAATACTACCGTCAAAATACAAAGAATGGGCTAAATAATAAGCTTGGTTAATGCTGGATAATCGGCGAAACATCATG
Organism: Lysobacterales bacterium; assembly: GCA_026988115.1. Classification (GTDB taxonomy): domain Bacteria; phylum Pseudomonadota; class Gammaproteobacteria; order Xanthomonadales; family Marinicellaceae; genus NORP309. Next base: position 20,355 of record JALSLV010000115.1, read on the forward strand.
CGACCAAGGTATTTATTCACAGTTTTTTCAAGCATGTCTTGATTAATCTTTTCGGCAAAACCAGCGGTGAATAATCCAGCAAATTGTTTGGTTAATTTATCGACATTTTTGGGCTGGGTGGGTACCTCGATAAAGAAGAGGGCTTTATCGGCTTTGATGTCGATGCCCGAAGACATGCGGTAGGCGAGTCCTTGTTTTTCACGAATATCAAAGGCAATCTCACTTTTGAGTATCAAAGAAAGCACCCTTAGGGCCGCTTCGTCTTCTTTATCAATGTCCTTGATAAAGCCGTAAAAAGTTTGGGCTTGTTCGCTGCCAATTTTTTCATTGATGTGGATGGCTTTGTTATTTTTAATAAAAGTTTGGGATTTTGCTAAACCTGTAGATGGCAATTGCTTGTCTTTTTTAAATTCTGCAAAGAAGGATTGAATCTGCGTTGCCGAGTTTTTGGACACAACGGAAATAATGATATTTTTTGGCGTGAAATACTGCTCACCAAAGGCAATAAAGTTTTCATAAGTTAAAGTTTTGGTTGACGGGTCAGTGGCTTCATTGTTTTCAGCAAATAACAGCTTATTGTAATGCTTTTTATACAAGGCTTTGCTTTGATTCTTTTGGTGTTGTGCTTTTGTCGATTTGTTCTTTTTTAGTGCGGCTTCAAAGTCTTGTTTGCTGGGTTTGAAAGCCAACATTTCTTTGTTAAGAAAATCAATCACCGCTTGCGAATCACTTGCCAGTCCTTCGAGGCGAATATACCCAAATAACGGACTTAAATAAATGTCATCCATCGGAAAGTAGGGGTTGTCATTGACTTTAAATTTTAAGCCGTATTCGGCAATATACTTTTGCACTTCGGCGGATTTCATTTTTTTACCAAATAAATCGTGCCAAATTTTGGCGGCATCTTTGCCGTATTTTTGTTCAAACTTGTCTTTGTTTTTGAATAAATAGTGAATGGCTAGCAATTCGCTTAATTTGTTTTGTTTGACGATAATTGTTGCAGCGTTTCCATCGCTTGGTAATAAAGTGACTTGCGTGTGTTTGCTTTGTGCTGTATTATCTTTTTTAGGCTTTTGGGCAGCTGGATAATCAACAATGATTAAGGGTTCTTGATTGAGTTTAAATTGATTTAAGTTTTTCCCAGCTTCAAAATACGCCTCGCCCGAAAACTGCTTGATGATGGCTCCAAGCCCGTGCTGGGCAATTAAATCGGCATTATAAATGCCAAACATGTGGGGTTTTTCTATCTGTTTTAGAAAGTCTGTTTTGGTTTTTATCGCTTCTGACTTAATGTGCCCTGCAGGTAAAAATAATTTTTGTTGCGTTAACAACTGTTGAAAACGTTTGTTAATTGCGGTTAAATTTTTATCATCATCAAGGCTAATATCGGCTTGAATGTAGTGCCCGACAGGGTAACTGTGCAAATCAAAACCAATGCTCTTAACTTCCTTGTAGGTGCTTTTTAATTGGGCTTCTATGTCATCCTTGTTTTTATCCAAGGCATCACTCAATAATGAATCAAAGGCATCAGATGCGTGGTTGTAGGGATAAAAATTGTGAATAGTTATGCCTTTATTGTTGTTGAAACTGTAGCGAATGTTTGCGGTGTTTGGTGCTACGGTTGCTTCAAAGCCTGTTGCCCAATCTTTTATAGCAGGTCTGACTACGTTGTTGGGTTTGGCTTGCCCGTAGATTTCTTTTAATAGCGTTAACATTTCATCGCTATCAAAGTTGCCAATCACGCTGATTTCCATGTTGTTGGGCACATAATTGTTTTTATAAAAAGACACAACGTCTTGGTGCTTCATGTTTTTGATGGTTTCATATGTACCAAGTGTTGGCAGCGAAATGGCGTGACCTGCAAATAATTGTTGGCGAAGCATGCGCGCGGCTTTATCACGAGGGTTGGCTAAAGTTTTGGTAATTTCTTCTAGCACGATGCCTTTTTCCTTATCAAACTTATCTTTTGGTAGGGTTGAGTCAAATAACATTGCAGCTTGGATTTCCATGCCTTGTTTGATGTGTTCAAAAGGTGTTACCATCATAAAATTGGTGTAATATTCACCCGTATTGGCGTTGTTGTAACCACCGATTTTGTCGGTCAAGTCGTACAATTCTTTTTGCGTCCATTGACTGCTGCCATTAAATAACAAATGCTCCAGCATGTGACTCATGCCACTGGTGGCAAACGTTTCGTAAGCCGAACCAACTTTGACAACGGTGTTAATGCCAATCATTGGCAAGCCACGATTCTCAATCAATAAAACACCAATACCATTGTCCAGTTGATGCAATGAGACTCCTTTAGGTGGCGTGTTGATTTCGGCAGAAAGGACGGACAGGCTTGTTAGTATCAAAAACACTAAGATTATTTTTTTGTGCATAGGTAAACTCCAGTTATCTTTTGCTATTTTACCTGAATTTTACAATGAAGTGGATAATTTAATGGTTACACCCAGAAAATCAGGTAGAAATAAAAGTGCATTTTTTAAATCAGTATTGGGGCAATATAAAGTTGCTCTGAAAATTTAACTTGTTAACTTCTATTACCAATATGACTGGCAAGTTTTTGCTTACTGGCTCACAAAATATTCATAAATATGGGTAAGAAATACATTTCTTTGTTAAAAAAACAAAAATTTCATTCATTTTTAAATTAGTTGTTGCAACGAATGGTTTTTTTATATAACTTAGAACTGTACATTATACATCTATACAATTAAGTGAATGTTGAGCTTGATTAGAATGTAATATTTTCCACTAAAAAAGAGGTTGTTATGCAAAATGCTTTTGCTAGTTCACACACGAGTGTGGCTTATCGTTGTCCAGTTTTAACCAAACCCATCAGGTTTGGTTTTATTTTATTTTCCCTTTTTATCTGCGTTAATTTCGCTCAAGCAGCCGTTCCTGTTGTTAACACCACGATAGGTGTTGAAAAAACAGGTTCTGAACCGTTTGATGCAACAACATGGGATGGTTCTGATCTTAATACTGCTGGATTTGATCAATTTGAAGATAATAATGTGGTTAGAATGCAGGATTCTATTACTTATAGAGTTGAAGTATCTGCCAATGATTCAAGTGTTGATAACTTAATTGCAACGGTATCATTGCCTGATGGCAAGCAAAAATGGATAGCCTTGCCAACAGGATGTAAAACAAATCCACTTGAAGTGACACCTGTTTCATCAATTTCCGTTGATGGTTATACCATGATATGTAATGTTGGCTCTGTAATAGAAGGAGCCACTCGTGTGTTTTTTCCTGCGGCAAAAGTCATTGCTTATAATTCAGTAACCAACTTACCTGTTTTAAACGATGAACATACCGTTGCGAATGTTTCTGTTACTGCTGCTGGTGCAAACGTTGCTACCGCTGGTGATACAGATGTTATTATAACAGCAGGCTTTAAATTAGATACCATTAAGACTATGCTAATTCCTGGTTTTAAGACTGATGGAACTCCGCTTTATACTGCTCAAAATGCACCAGGGCCTTTGGGTCAAGAAGGTATGCTGCTTGAGTATTCTATTAAGCTCCAATATAAAAATGGTTCAATGCTAATGGATTCAGATGAAATAAGCTATAAAGTTAATATTGATTTAGTTGACCATTTTACAGATGATAATACGGGGAATGATGGTGCTTTATCTTCAGGGGCTGTTTTATATACTTGGGGTCCAAATGGAGCTTCAGGAGGTTGCTTTTTAGAAGGAGATAACGGTTCAACTTCAAGTGTAGTATGTAACCAACAAAACAACCCTGTTATAGATTCAATCAGCCCAACGGCAAATGCAGGTACTGGAGCCTACACCGGCGAAGTCGATGGCGTAAACGATCCAAACATTGATATTGCTTTAACTGATATTGATGTAAGAGACCCTGATGCAGATGGTAATATTGTAAACTTGGTGGTTAAATTATGGTTTTCACGAGCAAGTGAGATTTTAACCCATCAAGACTGTATTGGGCTAACGTGTACGGTCGTTACAATAAATTCAGTCAGTTGGAAGAATGGGGGAGGGACTTTTGAAGGGTTTAATCCTGTTTCAACCGAAGATAGCAATAATAACAATTTAACCAATTTTTCAGGGTTAGGAGAGCCGTATCCAAATGAAATAGATTATTCCATGGCTTATCTTCCACCTGGTTCTTGGTCTTTTTATACGGTTTTTGAGGGTTTCTATAGACCTTCAGGTCCAGACTATTGGACTGCTGACACGCCTTATGCTCCAGGTCAAACAATTTCATTTGGTACGCAGTTTGCTGATCACAGAAAATTGTCCTTTCCTAATGGTAAAAGTCAAGGTTGTGATAAAATAGATACAACACAATTTAACTTCAAGGGTTTACACGTTACCGCTAATGGTGGTAGCACAATGAAAGATACGGGTTATTGGGGTAATACCATGGCTCATAACCCTGTAGTTCATGCCTATAATTCTGGAAATATCCCTAACCCTTTTAACCCTGGTTTTGATGCTCAAGGTGCTTATACAATTTTATATACAGACGTTCCAGTAGGCACTCCTTCTGGTCCAGGAACTGCAGGCGAGGCGGCATGGTTAAGCTCACTTAGAAGTTCCACTTGTCCAGATGATGTAGATGGAGATGGAACAGTAAGGATAAAGCTTAAAGATGGAAGTTTAGTGGATGCGATTAGTGGCGGAGCTCCAGTTGCCGCAGGTCCTATTGATTGGTATGAGTCAACAGCTCAAGGAGAAGCAGGAATTGATGCAGCTATTGTTGGCAATGTTACTAGAATAAAGCAAGAGTTTAGAGCGCTTCATCCAGATATGGAATTACTCGCACCTGGGTACGTATTTACACGCATGAATGCAGAGTTTGATTTGGAAATATTGCCAACAGCAATAGGCTATGGAGCCAGTAAATTTGTTCCTTTATATGAAGCCTATCGCATCGGTTCAAATGACAATACGGGTGGGTTTGTTCCATGGGCAGCAACTGCCGTTGGTTCAACAGACCCCAATAATGCAGGGTTCTCTAAGCTTATTTATACTCAAGATAGGATTGTTATAACGGAGTCTTCTATCAAAATTTTGAAAAGAACAGAACCCAAAGGAATTAAGGTTGTTTTAGCAGAGGATATTGTTGACTTTGTAATTGAGCCAAGCGTCTTTGGAGGGTGGAACCCTGCATTTACAACAGCAGTTGTCACTGATACTATTCCCGCATTAAATTCCTACGTATTTGGGTCGGAAATGTTCTCGACAGATGCAGGTGTTACTTGGTTAAATTATTCTGATTATATAGCATCAAGTCCAGCAGTTACTCTTACAAGTCCAGTGAACACGAGTTTAAATTCTTTGGTTTGGAATTTCGATAGTGTTAACACTGGTGATCAGTTGCCTTGGATAAAATACCAAGTACTAATTGATGCAACGGTTACTTCGGGGTCATTTACAAATACTACTGTTCTCAATTCTTTAATCGATAATAATGCAGGTAATTCGCCAGTATCCGCTTCGTATAAATTAACTGTATTTCCTAACTTTGGTCTAGATGTGGTTAAAACGAATCGTCAAGCAGTGTACTCAACAAATACTCCTTTTACTATGGACTTGATTTATAAAAACTTGGGTGGTGAAGATTATGGCTCAAGTGCGTTTATTGATATTTTACCCCACAATGCAGATGGTGCGGGTAACACAAGTGGATTGGCAAGCGCTCGCGTTCCTCCAACTATCTACGGTGGAAGTTACGAAATAACAGCATTTACAGGTGCAAATTCTGAAACTTTTTACGCGACTAATGCAAATCCATTAACTATCCCTCAGGATCCTTGTCATGAGGATAATCAACCCAATGCTTATGTACCCATTGCAGGTGATTTGTGTTATAACTTTTACATAAGTGAGAATAATGCAGGAGTCCCAATAAAAGTTGCAAATACCTTTGCAGGAGGCTCTGTAACAGGAACTGGCTTAATAAATTGGCAACAATGTGTGGGCAATAGTCCTGCTGCTTGTGGTGCTCTGAACGCGCAAGAAATTACAGCTGTATTGTTTACAACACCTGTTTTGCCAAGTGCGGCAGGTGGTCAAACTGTATCAATAGAGTTCTCGCCTTTAGGGAATATAGGAGGTGTTCCTGATTTAGATGTCGATGGAAATGTTACCGCTGCCTCAACAGGAAACATATACACCAATAACTTTGGTGGGCGAGTTCCAGAGATTTCTTTGGTTGTTATTTCTAATGATGTTAGTGTTACCGTTGTTTCCAATTCAGTAGGCAATCATTTATGGTTTGATACCAATGGTAATGGTATTGATGATGCAGAGCCGCCAATGCCAGGAATTACAGTCAACTTATTAGATGGTATGGGAAATCCCGTTTATGTTGATCCTGTAACAGGAGGAATTGTTGATGCAGCTACTCCTGGGGCTATCCCTTATGTTGCTGTAACAGATATGAATGGTGATTACCTCTTTAGTAATCTGCCCGATGGAACGTATCAAGTCAGTGTTGATGCAACAACTCTGCCATTGGGTTTAGCTCAAACTTATGATGCAGATGGACTAGCAACACCCAATGTATCGACTATAGTCTTAGCGGCTAATACCGATGTTTTTGGAAATATAATCTCAGGTAATGATGATGATGCACAAGACTTCGGTTATCAACAACAAGGTTATTTAGGAGATTATGTTTGGTATGATGCCAATCAAGATGGGGTTCAAGATGCCAGTGAAGTTGGTGTTAATGGCATTACTGTTAATTTATATTCAACAGCGGATTGTTCGGGGCCTGTGACAGCAACTACAACAACCGCTAATGGTGGTACACCTGCAGCTGACGGTTTTTATGAATTTACACCGATACCACTTGGACTCTATTGTATAGAATTTACTTCAATACCTGCTAATCACAGTATTTCTCCCACAGGCGCAGGAACGGTCAGTACCGACTCCAATGCGGTTGTTGATGGAGCTGATGCAACTATTGCCCGCATCACAAATATTAATTTAACCGGTGTAGACCCTGATGAAGACATGGGAATATTTGTTGCTGGAAGTGTTAATGGTTTATTGTGGTGTGAAAGTGATACAAATCCTAACCTCGTTTATGATGCAGGTGATGGAGATACTTTGCAAAGCAATGTAACGGTAAATTTATACGATGATGCGAATTGTAATAATATCATTGATGGCACAGATGCAGCGAGTTTAGTGACACAATCTACTGTTGCGGGTAATTATTCATTTATGAACTTAATTACAGGTGGACCAGGTGCTGGCAACAATCCTCCTGGCTGTTATATAGTAGAAGTGGATACAACAGACCCAGATTTAGGTGAATGTTATAATTCAATTACTGCACCCCAATTATTTCCAACTATTGATGCGGTAAATCCAGATAATAATAACAACGACTTTGGGCATGAAGAACGCTTAAATATTGGAGACTATGTCTGGTATGAGAACAACCAAGATGGTTTGCAAGATGCTGTTGAGCCAGGCGTAAACGGAATAACTGTTGAGCTTTATCATACTTTAGATTGTACAGGGCCTGTTCTTGCGACTACAGTCACAGCCAATGGTGGATTGCCAGCGGCGGATGGTTGGTACAACTTTAGTCCACTAGCAAGTGGTGATTATTGCATTCAGTTCTCTGGCTTAGCACCAGGCTGGGTAATCACATCACAAAATCAAGGAGCGGATGATAGTATTGATTCAGATGCAGATACCGCAACTGCACAAATACAAAATATTGTTCTTATTCATGATGACTTGAGTAATGATATGGGTGTTTATGCCGCAATTGGTAATATTCCTGGGCAAGTGTATTGTGATATAAACCTAAGTTTAACCTATGATGCAGGAGAAGAGCAAGTGGGTATAGCAGTGACGTTACTGCGAGATACTGATTGTGATGGAACAGGTGATGTTACCGTTGCAACACTTGATACTGATGCTACAGGTAGTTTTGATTTTACCAACTTGCCAGTGGGTTTATCACCAATTCCACCAAATCCTGCAGCATGTTATGTATTGAATTATGATTTAGTGGATACTGATTTAACGGGTTGTTCGCAACCGTTCTTACCTGTTACCAGTGTTGTTGAATTATCAACAGATACACCAGCACCACCACCATCAGTATTTGGTAATCATGTAGGACCACCAATGATGATACCCGTAAATAAATGGTGGGCATTATTAGCATTAACATTGATGATATTTATGGTTGGAAAACGTTGTTACAAACAAGACTAAACTTAAATACATTAAAAAAGCTAGACAAAAGCCTCTTATGGAAACATACGGGGCTTTTTTATTATTGAACAATTTTTTATTAACAGTGCACGATTACAGATTAGCCTCTAAACATGGCTTGCAAACAGACAGAATACTAATTTTGATAGGTTTTTAGCTTTCAAATTCGTGTTTAAATAGTGGCTTTTGAGCGTATAAATAAAAGTTAACAATGTTTTACAATTTGAACAATGTTAAATTTGCATGATTTCTATTTAAATGATATATTCTCACTGAGATTCCACTTAAGTCTAAAAAAGAGGTAAGTTAGCCAAATAGTTGGAATCTTGAATTTTCCCACTAAAAAAGAGGTTTCAAATGCTAACAAAAGTTCGCCACAAAGAATTCGATTTTAAGAACAGAGTTCATGTTATTTTATTTTCTAAGAATTATATCTCCAATTTTTTTCTCTTGTTTTTATTTCAAATTTTAAGTACCAATGCCCTAGCTAACATTACGGGTAATGTTTGGGAAGATTTGCCTGTCAATGGCGGAGTCATTGCTAATTATGGTATAAAAGACGCCAATGAACCTGATATTGAAGGCGTTACAATAAAAGCATTTGATAGTGCGGGGTTGCTTGTTGATACCCAAATGTCAGATGCACTTGGCAACTACACATTAACAACTGCCGCTGGGAATTATCGCGTTGAATTTTCTTGGGTAAATATGCCTTGGTATGAGGAAAGCCCTGAGGTAAATAACTCATCCGTACAATTTGTAGCCGATGGTGCTATTGCTAACTTTTCTTTGCACTATCCCAGCAATTATTGCCAACTCAATCCTGATATGGCATCAACAGTGCATGTCAATGGCAACACAACCACAAATACAAGAACTATTGTTAACTTTTCTTATTCGAGTTCAGGAATTGGCCTGGGAGGGATTTCGACTTTGGCAACCAATAATGAAGTGGGATCTACATGGGGACAAGCCTATGCGAAAAAATCCCAAAAGATTTATTCTGCAGCTTTTTTAAAGCGCCATGTTGGTTTAGTATCGGGTCAAGGAGAGGAACTGGGAAATATTTGGATAACAGACACAGCCACTAGCACGACATCGCACTTTTATAATTTAAACCAAGTCGCTCAAGGGCATTTAGTCGGTACCATTGGTGACAATGCGACTCGTGGAATAACAGGTGGAGCAACCAGTCCTAGTCATGATGATGCAGCTTATGCTTTAGTGGGTAAAGTTGGACTTGGAGACATAGATATTTCAGAGGATGAAACAAAATTGTATGTTGTTAATTTAAATGATAAAAGTTTATATGAAATAATTATAGATGCAGATAATAACCCTGCTACTGCCCCCAATCCAGCAACCGATGTGACTGTATTTCCCATAACAGATCCAGGATGCACCAATGGGCAATGGCGACCTTTTGGATTAAAGGTGTATCACGATAAGGTTTATGTTGGAGGCGTTTGTGATGCCAGTGACTCATCTATGGTTGTAGCTGATATTATGGCTAATAGGGCGAACCTATCAGCAACAATTTACAGTTTTGATGGCGTTACCTTTACGCAAGAGCTCGCTTTTCCTTTGTCTTACGATAGGTCTGGCCTATACCAAGAAGACTCAACGCCAAATCCAACTCACGGTTCTACTTTTTTCTTTCCATGGACAGATGTTGTAGTTCCCACTAGTGCTCCAACATTGTTACCTCATGTGCATTCTGAACCTATGTTGACGGATATCGAGTTTGATATTGATGGAGATATGATTATCGCATTGTCAGATCGGTATGGTCATCAAACAGGACATAGAAATTTTCAGGTTGGTTCAACTGCTATCTATAATGAAATAGTGGCAGGTGGGGATGTACTAAGAGCTTGTTTAATTGCGGGAGTTTATACCATTGAAAACATGGGAGTTTGCGATGGAGTTACAGGTGCAGGCAGTATTCATACCACAAGTGGACCAGGAGGAGGTGAGTTTTATAACGATAGATTTAGTAAAAACAGCCCTATTCAAGGTCATGGTGAGACATCTAATGGTGCAGTTGCAATTTTAGCTGGTAGTGGACAATTGGTATTAAATGCCATGGATCCAGTTGACTGGAATGGTGCAGGAAGTGATCAAAATTATTTTAGGGCAGGCGGTCCTGCTTGGTTTAATAATTCAGGTGCCAACCCAGGGCGAAAAACACGTGGTTTTCATTTGTTTGTACAGTCAAATTTCAATAGTGTAGGCTTTGCTAAAGGCCATGGTTTGGGTGATGTGGAATTGTTGTGCGATCCTGCTCCTATAGAAGTTGGCAATAGGTTGTGGTGTGATGCCGATAACAATGGTATTCAGGAAGCAAGTGAAGCAAGTGTCGGTGCAGGAGTCGAGGTAGTCATGACTTGCGGTGCTCAATCAGCAACGACCACAACGGATGCAAATGGAAACTACTTATTTACTAATGCCATTTGGTCGGCTGCTAATGGTGGGAGCTTAATTCCAAACAATCAAAGTTGCACAATAAGTATTGATACAACAATTCCAAACAGTAATCCAATTTCGGCAGCTTGTGGTCTGGTTACATCCACCACTTCCAACGCAAATTCAGGCATCGGAGATGGCAATGATGATAACCGTGATTCCGATGCGAGTCAGGGTGTTAACTCCGTGTTGATTTCATTTGTCACAGGAGATTCAGGAGAAAATAACCATTCGTTAGATTTTGGATTTGGTATTGCTCCTCCAGAAGATTGGGGAGATGCACCTGATTCCTCTATTGGAAATGCAGCGGGTAATTACTCAACCCTTTCAAGTGATAACGGACCGCACCATTTAATTGCGGCAGATTTATTTTTAGGTAATTGTACAGATGATGAGGTTGCCGCGCAACAAACTGCCACAGCCAACGGTGATGATATGGGCGCACAAAATACCGTTACCTTTGGAACGTGCGCCACAGTCAATGACGACGAAGACAGTTTGACGCCACCAACCTTAATGGCATTCCAAACGAGCCCACAAGTTACCGTAACAACCCTCAATTCCACAGGTGGTGATGCCACTTTAGCTTGTTGGGTGGATTATAACGGCAATGGCGTGTTTGATAATGCCACAGAGAGAGCCAGTATTATTGTTGCCAATGGCGATACTTCGGCGATAGTTACTTTACCCAATGTTCCTGCCAGTGCTTATGCTGATACAGGCGGAGCCACCTTTATGCGGTGTCGAATTGCCAG
>JALSLV010000116.1 GCA_026988115.1 Lysobacterales bacterium
CGTGTTGAACTTGAATGGCTTGGATAGTGAAATCATCTGTCGCAATTAAGTTTTGTAACTTTTTTGTGTCTTTTAATACATGCGGAATTAACTTATACTCATTGGATTGCTTATCATCATACATGTCTGATAGGTATTGAAATGCGCCATTTTTTATTCCAAACAAGCTATCCAGAAAAGCTTTTGTTGAAGGCATGAAACTATTCCCATAAGGTCCAAAAACATCTAAGTCTTTTGTTCTGTCACCAAACCATGAGGCTTTGATGAAAGCTGGAAAATCACTGCTGTGATCTGCATGAAAATGGGTGAATAAAACAGCCTGTAAATCCTGCCACTTTGCTCCTGATTGTCCATAGCGAAAGGACGAGCCGCCACCTGTGTCAATGAGGATAATGGCTTTGTTATTGAGCCAAACAAGATAACTGGATGATGCTCGGTTTGCCGTTAGTTCAGGTCCGCCAGAGCCTAAGATTTGCACGCTAATATGCGCTTTTTTATTGGCTTCTAAAGCCAGTGAACTAGCAGTTATAATCAACAAATAAAATAATAACGCAAATTTAATAACTATACTAAGGCTGCCTTTATTTAATAACAATATCACTATCTCTAATTCCATCAGCTAACTGTTGGGCTGATTTATCTGTAATTTTTAATCCCTTGTTATTAACAAATAAATACCTTCCAGTTTTGGGGTTTATCCACGAGAGTTGTGCCTCAATTATTTTGCCGTTTGAGTGTTTAAATTCCAGCCAAGTGCCATAAGAAATTGGTCTAACCAACTGTTTATCGGCATTATTTAATTCCATTAAAAATTTATTGATATTGACAACTTTTTTTTCAACCTTAGGTTTGTTGGATTTATTAAAAAGAGAAATACTTGAGTGTATTTTGGTAATGATGTCATCTCTGAGTGAAGTGTTTTTCTTTTTAGTGTGGTTTTTGTGGTAATTTAAGATGAATTTTTTTAATTCTTTAGATTGTTCTTTAATATCGTCATCTTGATAAGCGATAAGTTTTAGGCCTTTTTCAAAAGTTGCACAAACTTTTGAAATTGATTGCTCTAAGGCTATTTGAGATTTGTTTGGAGTTAATAAGGCAAATAAATCATCGATAAAATTAATCATCTCCAGGTATTCATTTGATGAATTAGAGTGCCTTACTAAAAGTAACACTAATAAGTTTTTCCACGGTGTGCGCAATATCTTATTTAGGTACTCTGGGGTATTATATTCCTCACTTTTATGATCTAACAGCGCATCTATTGTTTTCATAGCGGTGATGATTTTATTGCGACCTTCATCGGAGTTGTTTTGAGGTTCGAGTGGTGCAAAAAATTCTTGGTGGTCTGCAACAATAGCTTTAAATACCTGAATTTTTTGATTGAAAAATTCAATGCTAGCGGCATCCTCAGTGATAATAGTATTTATAAAGCGCTTAAGTTCTTTTAAGTATTTTGCCTTTGAATCTTTATGTTTTGACCATTTTTCAGAGGCATTACTTATCTCATTTAACAATAATTTGGCTGGATGTTGGTGGTTTTGTAGAAGGGCTTCATCCAAGAAGGCATACATAATATAGCTTAGTTGCAGACGTGATAATGTTTCCTTTATGGGTTGTTCGATAAGTTTATTGTTCTGAATTTGCTGAAATAACAGGGTGATTAAATTGAGGTTATCTTTGTCAATTTGGGTTAATGATTGATTATTGTTTTTCTCTAACTGAGACAAAAAAGCATTCTTTATTTTAAGCGGGTCTTTCAAAGATAAGTTGTTTTGTACAATACCGATAGCTTGAACAATCTGTTCAAGGCTGTGGTTCTGGTTTTTTATGTCAATGGCTGTGACTACCGTTTTTTGATTTTTATCATGAGCGGTGCTTTCTTGTTTGAAATAGTGCGATAAAATTTCTTCGTACACCGTGTTTAACTGATTTAATAGGCATTTTTCAAACGATTTGTACAAAATAAGTTTGTTTTTATAGGACAATTGTAAGAGCCTAATGCTCTTGGCAAATGTCGATACCACAACAAATGGTGAAAGTGTGAGCTTAGTGGAGTCAACACTTTGGTTGTAAAGTAATGATAATTGTTGTTTAAATTGAAAAAGCACCGCAAGATTTTTCTTTTCATATTTATGTATTAAACTGTTCTGTAATTGTTTTTCATTTATTTCATCTTTTTCAATCGCATTAATGGCTTGTTTATTTGAGCTTAGTTTTATAATCTTTTCATCAAAGAAGTCGTAGTGTCCTTTTTCAAATTGCATAAAAATATTCTTAATCGTGCGCAAATAGGAGCTTAAGATATTAAGTTTATGTATTTCAACAGAAAGGAGTTGTTGGTTGTCTTGATTTTCTTTGCCTGATATTTTTTTAATATCAGCAAAAAAGTTCTGCATATTTTTTTTGAGCCATCTGGAAAAACACAGATACACATCCGACTGATAGCTGTCTTTAGTCAGCGTATTGTTTTTGATTGAATTTTTGTTTGTAATCATTTAATTAAAAATAAACAGAAGAAATTAATATTATCATTTTGACTAAATTAATGGGATTATTTCTTAAATTATTGTTTAAGGAAGCGAAAAATCAGCTTGAAAACATCTATTTGTTATAAATTAGTGATAAATCGACAAATTTTGCAACTATAATATTTGTTAATATAGCCAACAAAAAGGTAATCAAAATCAAAAGTAAAATATTAATAATTGAAGATGAGTACGATATTGCACAATTAGTCAAAATGCATTTATCCGAAATTTGTGACAGGGTGGAAATAGCAAGTGACGGCATTACAGGTTTGGAGTTGGCAATAACGCGGAAATGGAGTGTTATTGTGCTTGATTTACGCCTTCCTGGTAAAGATGGCATTGAGATTTGCAGGCAGTTACGAGCGCAAGGAAGTTACACGCCTGTTTTAATGTTGACGGCTAAATCCACAGAGTTAGATCGTGTGTTTGGGTTGGAGACGGGAGCCGATGACTACTTGACTAAACCTTTTAGCGTATTAGAGCTCGTTGCTCGAGTTAAGGCTTTGATGCGGCGCTTTGATGTGACTAATGGTTACAGCTCTGAAAATAAAAACAACACCTTAATATTTGATGGACTTGAAATTGTTGTGGATGAAAGGCGAGTTGTTTTTAACAATAAGGAAATTGAACTAACGGCTAAAGAATTCGACTTGTTGCACTTTTTTGCATCAAATCCTGATAAAGTTTATAAAAGGTCGCAACTATTAGATCAGGTTTGGGGGTACGGCCATGATGGTTACGAACACACAGTTAATTCTCACATGAATCGCTTGCGTGCTAAAATCGAAACGGATCCAGATAACCTTAAATACATTAAAACCATTTGGGGTGTTGGCTATAAATTTATTGCAAAAAAAATGGATTCGCAATGAAATCACTCAATAAAAGACTCTCATTGTTATTGCTTTCACTGTTTATTGTTGTGGGTGTTTCATTAGCGGTAATTACCCGTTATGCCACCGTTCAATACAACCTAGAAATGACCCAAAGACTCAATGGTTCGATTGCTATGTATGTGGCAGCAGAAGAGCCGTTAATAGAGAATGGCGTCTATAATAAAAAGGCATTGAAAAAACTGGCTCAACGCTCAATGGTAATCAATCCGACTGTCGAGGTCTACTTGTTAGATAAGTTAGGAAATATTATCAGCCACAATTTACCAACAGAAACCGTGGTGCTTAAAAAAGTTCCATTAGCGCCAATAAATGAGTTTTTAAAAGAGGGTTCTAATCGTCCATTACTTGACTTGGATCCCCGTTCACCGGAACATGAAAAAGCGTTCTCTGCTGCCAAAATTATTAATAATGGAGTTTTTGAGGGTTATATTTACGTGATTCTTGGCGGTAAAAAATACGAAGAGCTTGCCAGTCATATCAGCAAAACCTATATCATGAAGTTAACTATTGTGGCAATAGTGGCTGTTATTTTATTGGCTTTTTTAATTGGTATGTTGATGTTGATGAAATTAACCAGACCTCTCAAACAGTTGCGTGATAAAGTTGTGCATTTTCAACAGACATCGGATGAAGAAACTGGTAATTATGACGGCGATGAGATTCAACAATTAAACCATGCCTTTAGTGATATGGCAAAACGAATTGAAAATCAATTGCAGCAAATACACAATGCAGATAAAACACGACGAGATTTAATTTCAAATGTTTCACATGATTTAAGAACACCGCTGGCTTCAATGCAAGGTTATTTAGACACGCTGTTAATTAAGCAGGACAACATGGATAAACAGACAACCAGTCAATATTTATCTATTGCACGAAAACACTGCGGTCGCTTGGGTATGATGATAAATGACTTGTTTGAACTTTCTAAACTGGATTCAAATATTATTAAACCCCATCTTGAGGCTTTTTCTATGGCAGAATTGATTCAAGATGTCAGTCTTGAGTTTATTCCACAGGCGCAAGCTAAAAAAGTGGAGTTAAAAATGGATTTATTAAAAGGCAATACAAATGTAATGGCTGATATTGGTTTAATGCAACGAGTGCTCGAAAACCTTATTGGCAATGCCATTAAACACACACCCAATCATGGTAATGTCATTATTAAACTAGAAGATTCTGGTGATGGGTATAAAGTTATCATCCAAGATAATGGCAGAGGAATAAGTGAAAAGGAGTTGCCAAATATCTTCAATCGTCTTTACCGAGCAGAAAACACCTCAAAGGATTCTGCCAATTCTTCAGGGCTTGGGTTGGCAATTGTCAAAAAGATTTTAGACATTCATCATGCCACCATCCGAGTAAAAAGTAAGTTAAACAAAGGCAGTGCCTTTTATTTTTCTTTGCCAAAAGAAGCTTGATATTTGGTGATTTATTGATTAATTGAGAGGCTAAGCTCTGTTTTAGTTTTTTCAAGGCAACTTAATAAGTTTTCAATGGCAGGCTTTATTGATGTTTTGTTTTCAGTGTGGCAAAGGTTTTCTAACTCAAGAGCTAATTGACTCAATCGCTCACAGTCAACAGTGGCTGCTGAGCCCTTTATTTTATGGGTCAGTTTTTTTAATTCTTCGGTATTGCTAGATTTTTCTATCTTTTGAATTTCATTTATAAATTCTTCAATATTGAGTAAAAATTGTTTGACTACAGATTTCATTACGGCGGCGTTCCCACTTAATTTGCTCAATAAAGACGAAGCATCGAAAAGGGGAAGGCGAGTTATGTCTTTTAAATCCTCTTTTTGTAAGTTTGGGTGATTGGTATTTAGCCAGTCGGTTAAAATGGTGAGTAAGGTTGTTAAATCAAAGGGTTTTGCCAGGTAATCATCCATGCCAACGTCATAACATTTTTGTTCATCTCCATGCATGGCATTGGCAGTCATGGCAATTATAGGAATATTGGAATTTATTGCCGTTTGTTTTGAATTTCTTATGTGCTGCGTGGCTTCGTAACCATCCATAATAGGCATTTGACAATCCATGAAAACAAGGTCAAAGTGATGCTTTGTTAACAGGTTAATGGCTTTTTTTCCATTATCTGCGATTTTCACCTTTATACCAAAAGTTTCTAACATGTCTTTAGCAACAATCTGATTGACTTCATTGTCATCGACAACAAGAATTTTTGCGTTAAACTGTTTGATTGATTGGGGAGTGTTAGCAGGCAATAAATCTCGAGATTTTTGCGAATCATTTACTTTCGCTTTGAACGAGAACCTAAAATTTGTCCCTCTACCTAGTCGACTTTTTACTTTAATATCTCCTCCCATGAGTTGCGAGAGTTGTTTGCTTATACTTAAGCCAAGGCCTGTTCCTCCGTATTTTCGGGTTGTGGTGTTATCGGCTTGTGAAAAACGTTCAAAAATCTGTTTCATTTGAGGTTGCGATAGGCCAATGCCTGTATCGGTAACATTAAACTGCACCAAACAATAGGAATCTTTAAAGTTTGATAGCGTGCAAGAAAATATGACCTTCCCTTTTTCGGTAAATTTAATGGCATTGTCCAGTAAGTTGGTCAGTATTTGTTTAATTCGACCTGCATCTGCTTCTAACCAAATGTTGAGATCTGAATTAGTGTGTGGGGAGATAAATTGAAGCTTTTTTTGGGTAATTCGGCTGTGCATTGAGGAAGAAATATTGTCGATTAATTGCATCAAATTGAATTGGTGATTCTCAATCTTTAATTGCCCTGCCTCAATTTTTGAAAAATCCAGAATATCATTAACAATATCAATTAATGATTCGGCACTTTGCTTAATAATCCCAGCCCGTCGGTATTGGGCTGAATCTAAATTGTGTTGTAATAATAAATTAGTCATGCCAACAATTCCATTCATTGGCGTTCTTATTTCGTGACTCATGTTGGCTAAAAACTCTGATTTTACTTGATTAGCGTATTCGGCTTTTTTTTGCGCTTCGATTAAATCTTCCTGAATCTTTTTTGTCTTAGAAATATCTCGGACAACGCATAAAATGGCTTTTTTCCCTTCATAAGGTATGATGCTTAGTGTGACATCGGCATACAATTTATCACCATTTTGTTTTTTGTAAAGCCATTCAAACCGATGGCTTCCTTTCATTTTAACAATGTCATCAATCAATAAAACTTTTTCAATTGAACGCAGTCCGTCGGGTTGGTATTTGGGTGATAAGTCAAAAGGAGGAACCGTGAGTATTTGCTCCAATGATTGGTAACCAAAAAACTTAATGGTTGCATGATTTGCCATAAGAAATTTCATTCCTGCAAAAATTATCATGGGGTCTTCGGAGTTCTCAAAGAGCATGCGGTATTTTTCTTCACTTTCCTTGAGTGCAAGATCCTTTTGCAATCCTGAAATTTTAAGAACGAGGTTTTCATTGAAGCTTTTCTTCAAGCGCCTGCTCGACATAAGAGATATAATTAAATAAATAAGAATAAGGGTAATAAGTGGAAATCCTAAAATACTGTTAATCGAAAGACTTTTGTAGATAATTGGTGGTAATAGCAATGAACTAAAAATTATTATACTGGAGAGACTTGTGGATAAAATACCAATTGATACAGCAACCATTCCTGTCAGTGTTATTTGTAAGAAGACTTGGTTATAGACAGAATCTTGAGGAAATAAAAACAAGGCGGCACTGCCCCAAACTAAACCAGATAGAAAAATACCAAAGTTGAATTTTGTTTTCCATGAAGAAGTTTCGAGTTCTTTGTGTTCTTTGTGTTTTTTAAATTGTCGCCAAAGGTACAAGCGGTACAGTATGGACAGGATTAAACAAAAAAACCACACAAATAAGGTGTTGTTAGGGATGTGGTTGTGCATAACAAAGACTAAAATACTACCAGCGAGCAACATGCCAACTTGTGTTGAAGGTAAGGATGTGTAAAGCAGCTCTAATTGATTGGTTTTTATTAAATCTTGTGTTTTATTTTCATTCCTCATTCGATAAAATTTTGACTAGTGGTATTTATAAAGTAACACATGAAATCAAAATTATACAGTAAATTGACACATTTGAAAAACTTTCACTTGGAAATCAGTAATTAGACACCATATCCTTAATAATTTTAGAAAATACGAGAAAACAATGACTTTAAAAGCAGTAATTCACACAAATAAAGGCGATATAAATTTAGTCTTAACACCAGAACTAACCCCGCTGACCGTAGCTAATTTCGTTAACTTAGCACAAAGTGGATTTTACGATAATGTATCGTTTCATCGCGTGATTCCAAACTTCATGATTCAAGGTGGTTGTCCTTTGGGGACTGGAACAGGTGGTCCTGGTTACCGTTTTGAAGACGAGTTTGATGCCAACTTAAAGCACGACAAGCCTGGTGTGTTATCCATGGCTAATGCCGGTCCAGGTACAAATGGGTCACAATTTTTTGTCACCCATGAGCCAACTCCTTGGTTAGACGGCAAACATTCTGTTTTTGGCGCTGTCCAAAGTGATGCCGATATGGATGTCGTCAATGCCATTGCTGGTGGAGATGAAATTAAATCCATATCTATTCAAGGCGATGCTGCTGATTTATTGGCGTCCCAACAAGCCAGAGTCGAAGAATGGAATAAAATACTTGAGGAATAAGTAATTTATTTGCAACAATTAGCCTGATGCTAAATCATGAAACCTGTGAGCTTGACCTCACAGGTTTTTTTATAAACTCCAAATTCCGATAGTAAATTGCAATAGAGTTAAAAGCTTTAAGAAATCGATTTAGTCTGATGAACTCTAAGCTCGTCTTACATTTTCGGCTTGTGGGCGATTTTTTTCGTCAATAACGACTTGCATAGTGACTGCTTGCCCATCTTTTAATGTGCCACCTTTAAATGCCAATGCACTTTGGTGAACGAAAATATCTGAGCCATCATCTTGCGTGATAAAACCGAAGCCTTTGGTTTTGTTATACCATTTTACATTGCCAGTAACTGTTGGCCCTGTTGCTACTGCTTTGGTTTTTGGCGTGGCTTTTTTGCGTTCTTTGGGTTGCGGTTTATTTTGATTTGTGTTGGTTATATTTGATGAATTATGTGTAATGAAGGATAAGATAACCGAAAGTATAAAAATTACAAGGGCTGCGATTAAAATGGTTTGCGCAGAGATTTGCATGTAATGAGTTAATGCACTTGAAATCATGAGACCTAGTGCGATAAAAATAAAATTGGAAAAAATTTTCATTAGTTTAGTAATACTCCTTTTGAATAGTTGTTTTAGTAGTACCCAAATCCCGATATAGAAATCACAATGCTAGCACAAGTCCTTTATGCACCTAAGAAATCACCAAAAAGCTTAATCACCAATCAGGTGGATTCAGTTTTTGTAGATTCCTTATGCACATCAATTACTTGCACTATTAATTGCGATTCTACATCGGGATTTGGGTAGTATAGTCTGTTCTTGATAACTCTGCTCGTTATAAAAAACATTTCGATTCTAGCATTAATGTGCGCTAAATAAAATTTGATTAATAACAAAATCCTTAAAAACTTGAGCAACTGCAGGTAAGTGATAGGATTTTCGATTGACAATATACCATTGTTTGATAATAGGAAATTTATCAACATCAAGTTGGACAATGTCGCCATTTTTTAGGTTTTCTCGAACTGTGTGAATGGATACCACGCCAAGTCCAAGACCTGCCGCCACACAAAGTTTAATGGATTCGTTATTATTGATGGTCATGTGCTCTTTTAGTTTTACATTGTTGACATCCAATAAAGATTGAAAAGCAAGGCGTGTGCCAGAGCCTTGTTCACGAATAACAAAAGTGTGTTTGCACAGTTCCTTTAGGCTGATATTCTTTTTAGCGGCAAGTACGTGGTCTTTTGGAGCTATAACGATTAAGGGATTTTCTTTAATAACACTGAACTCTAAATCTTGGTCGAGTGGGGGTTTGCCCATGAGAACGATGTCAGCGGTAGAGTTTTTTAAGTTTTTTAAGACGTTATGTCGATTGTTAACTTCAAATTGAATCTTTAAATGGGGGTGGCTGGCTAAAAATTCTTTAATTGTCTGCACAGCAAAATGACTCAGTGTGCTGGCTACACAAATATTTAAAGTGCCACGTTTAACGCCTTTGAAGTCTTGCATCAGTTCTTTGGCTTCAAACAGTTCATTGCGGATTCTAATGCAATATTTTAAAAATTCTTCACCGGCTTGGGTTAGTGAAAGTTTTTTACCAACGTGATTGAGTAACGGCAAGTCAACCATATCTTCTAACTGTTTGATTTGCATGGACACAGCCGGTTGTGTCAAAAATAATGCGTTCGCCGCTTTTGTTATGCTTAAATGATTGGCAACTTCTACGAATATATTAATTTGTCTTAAGGTGATGTTCATAAATATCTCTTATGATTTTCATAAAATAATGTGACTTTTATTTATTATAACTATCGATTAAGATGGGTCAACTTAAATATTAAATACAGAGGACATTCACATGGATCAATCCAATCGTTATGCAGATTTAACCTTAAAAGAAGAAGATTTAATTGCTGGTCAAAACCACATTTTAGTGGCTTACACCATGCAACCAGCCACTGGTTACGGCTACTTAGAAACAGCCGCCCACGTAGCCGCCGAATCATCAACAGGAACAAATGTTGAAGTGTCAACCACCGATGACTTTACCAAAGACTTAGATGCAATGGTTTATGAAATTGATGAAGTCGAAGGTGTTATGAAAGTTGCCTATCCTTTTGATTTATTTGACCGTAATAATATTGATGGTAAAACCATGGTAGTTTCATTTCTTACTCTAGCTATTGGAAATAACCAAGGAATGGGCGATGTGGCTAATTTACAAATGTTTGATTTTTGGGTTCCAGATACTAAATTGCATCTGTTTGATGGACCCTCGGTAGATATTTCGCACATGTGGAAACTTTTGGGACGACCTAGAAAAAATGGTGGATATATCGCTGGTACAATTATAAAGCCAAAACTTGGTTTGCGTCCAGAGCCCTTTGCCGATGCAGCTTATCAGTTTTGGTTAGGCGGTGACTTTATTAAGAATGATGAACCACAAGGCAATCAAGTTTTTTGTCCAATGAAAAAAGTCATTCCAATGGTTGTGGACTCCATGAAACGAGCTCAAGATGAAACAGGTGAAGCTAAACTTTTTTCTGCTAATATTACAGCAGATGATTACCATGAAATGTGTTACAGAGCCGACTTCGTGCTTGAATCTTTTGGTGAGTTTGCTCCGCATGTCGCCTTTTTAGTTGATGGCTATGTCGGTGGCCCAGGCATGGTCACAACAGCACGTCGGAATTATCCGTCGCAATATTTGCATTACCATCGTGCAGGCCATGGTGCAATTACTTCGCCCTCATCAAAACGAGGTTATACTGCTTATGTTTTAGCTAAATTGTCTCGCCTTATGGGAGCATCAGGCATCCATGTAGGGACAATGGGCTTTGGTAAAATGGAAGGTGGCAATGATGACAATATTATCGCTTATATGATTGAACGAGATGAATGCCAAGGTCCTGTTTATTACCAAAAATGGGAAGGCATGAAACCCGTCACACCAATTATCTCAGGCGGTATGAACGCTTTAAGATTGCCAGCGTTTTTTGAAAATCTGGGTCATGGCAATCTAATTAATACCGCAGGAGGCGGTTCTTATGGTCATATTGACTCACCAGCGGCTGGTGCGATTTCTTTGAAACAAGCATTTGATTGTTGGACACAAGGAGCTGATCCTATTGAATACGCAAAAGAACACAAAGAATTTGCCCGTGCATTTGAATCATTTCCAGGCGATGCCGATATGCTTTATCCAGGATGGAGAGAAAAGCTTGGTGTTCATAAGTAACACCATTTTGGTTGCAAGAATGTTAAAACCTCTGCTACATGTAGAGGTTTTTTGTTAGAATAGTTGAAATAGAAAATACGAAGTAAACAACATGGATATTAAACAATACAAAATTGATAAAGAACCTTATTACCAGCAACTTGCCAACGAAGTTGAATTGTACAATGCTGCATACAATGCCAAATTACCAATGATGGTCAAAGGACCAACAGGTTGTGGTAAATCCCGTTTTGTTGAATACATGGCATGGAAACTAGGCAAACCCATTATTACGGTTTCATGCAATGAAGATATTACTGCATCTGATTTAGTTGGACGATTTTTATTGGATGCCAATGGCACCCGTTGGGTCGATGGACCTTTAACTATGGCGGCAAGATACGGTGCAATTTGTTATCTGGATGAAATTGTCGAAGCTCGCCAAGATACCATGGTGGTGATTCACTCCTTAACCGACCATCGGCGAGAACTGTCATTGGATAAAAAAGGCGAATTAATCAAGGCTCATGCCGATTTCCAACTGGTTATTTCCTACAATCCGGGTTACCAAAGCTTGATGAAAGACTTAAAACAATCCACCAAACAACGCTTTTGTGGACTTGATTTTGATTATGCTGATGCTGAAATTGAGTCTAAAATCATTCAAAAAGAAGCCAATATCACAGCAGATGTTGCCGATAAACTGGTTAAAGTAGGGCAAGCGGCACGTAAGCTCAAAGGACATGGGCTAGATGAAGGCATTTCAACACGTTTGATGGTTTATGCGGCACAACTCATCAATCAAGGCATCACCCCAATCCAAGCCAGCAAAATGGCAATGGTGCGACCCATAACCGACGATGAAGATGTACGCGAAAGTTTGGATAATGCCATTGAACTAATCTTTGGCTGATGGAAACTGAGCCATTAAACAAATACCAACAACGCTTTAAATGTAAGTTTCCGGATGCACTTGAAGCCTTTGAACCGTGTTTAAAAAATGCCCAAAAATACCTCAATGATATTGCGATTTTTGCCTATTTGGATGGTGCCAATTTTTTATGTTCCATAGGTCAAGGTGTGCACCCTGTACTGGTTTACCTGAAAATCATTCCAGAAGTCGCCCAACAATTGGGCACCGATTCAATCAAAATCATTACCGATTATAGCTACAAGCTGGCAAGAAGCCCGAATAAAAAAGCCTTAATCCCTTTTTTGCAATCCTTAAAAACCGTGTGCCGCCGCATAAAAAACAAAGATGATTTGCAGCACTATTTAATTGCATTGGATGAGTTTGTCGAAAAAACCCAAACCGTCATTCATGGGCATAACTCGCTGTATGAATCCTCAGGCATGGTGCCATTATTACAAGCCATGCCACAACTCATCTCCAAACTAAGCATCAAAGGCTTGAGAAATTTTATTGACTACGGTGCTCGCAACTATGTCGATGCACCCGATCAACAAATCGACTATTTCAGTCTGAAATCACACGATGCCAAGAGCATTATAAATCGCGAAAGAGAAGGTACCAGTTTTAAAAACAGTGAACACAAGCTTAATATGGCAAAAGAAAGTCTGTGGGATTGTGATTATCCGATGACGGCATTTTCCACCAGTTTTGACCAAGTACGAGAGCCTTTGCCTTATTTGGAAGAAGAATTGATAGCCGTGCCTGATGTCTATGAAGACAAAAATGGCATCAGCGGCATCAATCGCTACCGTACCATGCTAGCCCACATGATGTCGCATCGAAAATGGTCAAGCAAACTTATGGCAGACAACTACGCACCGCAAATGCAATTAATAATTTCC
This sequence comes from Lysobacterales bacterium, assembly GCA_026988115.1. Classification (GTDB taxonomy): domain Bacteria; phylum Pseudomonadota; class Gammaproteobacteria; order Xanthomonadales; family Marinicellaceae; genus NORP309. The sequence continues at coordinate 13,085 of JALSLV010000116.1, forward strand.
GCCTTTGAAGATGCACGCGTTGATCGGCTTGCTATGCGTCAGTATCCAGGTTTAACCAAATATTTTTTCGCCTTACATACCTATCCCGAAAAAGGCGCATGTGATGCCATGAAAGTCTCAACAATTCGTTACCGAGCAACACGTTTATCACGGGCTTTAATTGATAAAAATTTCAATCCCGAAGACGAACTAATCGAGGAATTTAGAAAAAAATTCAACCAACTCCTTAATAACAAACCCTCATCGACACAAGAAATGGCAAAGCTGGGTACTCAATATTTCATCCAATCACGCCTTGATAGCGATAGTTTACCCGAAATTTATTTTGACAATACTGAGGTATCTTACCGAGATGATAATCGGTATTTTTGGTTTCATTACGAAGAATACGACGAAGCCGATGAAATTGTGCCCAATGAATACCAAAATGAAGAACGCATAATCGATACAGCCGACAGCTTACCACCACGTTTTTATGATGAATGGGATTATATTTCCCAAAGCTATCGCCCAGATTGGACAACGGTGTATGAAAGGTTGCACCCATCAGGTGATGCTAATAAAATTGACAAACTCATGCAAAAACACGATGAATTGGCAAAAAAATTAAAACGCATGATAGAAATGCTAAAACCCCAGAACAAAAAACGCATTCGCTTTCAAGAAGAGGGCAGTGAACTGGATTTGGATATTGCCTTGCGTTCCTTAATTGATTTAAAAAATGGGCAAGTGCCAGATTTGCGAATTAATTACAGCAATACTACAGATTCTCGTAACATTGCGGTTATGTTGTTAGTTGATTCATCTGAATCATTAAATCAAATAAATGCTGAAACGGGTCAATCCCTATTGGAACTTTCTCAAGAAGCTTTGGCAATAACGGCATGGACAATAGATAAATTGGGAGATAAATTTGCCATTGCGGGATTTAACTCAAATACTCGAAGTGAAGTGCGTTATCAGCACATTAAAGGATTCAGTGAACAATACGGAGAAACGGTTAAAGCGCGTATTGCCCAAATGCAAGCGTCTTATTCCACGCGCATGGGATCAGCTATGCGACATGCTGCACATTATCTGAGTGCACAACAAGCAGAAAAGAAATTGCTTTTGGTTTTAACCGATGGCGAACCTGCCGATATAGATGCAAAAGACCCAAAAAGCTTAATAAAAGACACAAAAAAATGTGTGGAAGAACTCAATTCTCAAGGTATATTTAGTTATTGCATCACGCTCGATAAGAATGCAGATGATTATGTGAGTGATATATTTAATAACCAATACACCATTATTGATCATGTTAACAAATTACCGGAACAACTGCCCAAAGTATTTATGCAATTAACTCGCTAGTTAATCTTTTATCAGGTTTCTTGGGATTTGGGTTAAATGTAAAAAAATGTTAACTAATAAGTTGAATTAATTCGCATAAAGAGTAGAATAAATAGTCATATAAAGCTAAAAATGAATAAAAGTCACTGCGAATAGTGAATTAAAATAATAATTACTCAAAAAATTAGTTTTAAATCCCCAAATAATGACTTGAATCATGAAAATTAAAACAATAATAGCTGCATTGTTAGTATTCCAATTTGCTGTGCATGCACAAGAATCAAAGAAAAAGCCCTCATGGAGTGACGCCATGCCTGAACGTAAGGATAACCCAGACATAAAGGTTGAAATTGAAAAAGAGGAAGACTTTGGGTTGGATAGAAGTTCACTTGGTTTTGATCGAGATGAGTTTTCTACTCCCGAAGATAATGCTCAAGACTCCACCTCTCAACAAATAACCAATAAGATTGAAATTCAAAAACAGTTAGACAATGAACGCAAGAAGAATGCAGCTCAACTGGCAAAACTTAAAAAATTAGATGCCGAGCGGTTAGCAGCTGAAAAGGAACGAGAAGCTCAAAGGTTGGCTCGAATACAGCAAGAAGAACAAAAAAGACTTGCCGCTCAAAAACGAGAAGCCGAACGGTTAGCAGCAGAAAAGTTAGCCGCAAAGGAACGAGAATCTCAAAGGTTGGCTCGAATACAGCAAGAAGAGCAAGAACAAATTGCCGCTCAAAAACGCGCAGAACAAAATAATCTTGAAAAAAAAGCAACTGCAACAACTCCAATTGCCAAACAAGAACCACAAAAAAAGCAAGTCCCTACAGCACCCTATAAATGGAAAAAGATAAAAAATGTGGCACCAGTTTACCCTCCAAGAGCGGCGCGTAAAAAAGCAGAGGGTTGGGTTGATGTCGAGATTACCATTGACTCAACGGGTAAGGTTACTGATGCAAGAGTCTTGAGGACGAAAAGGAACTCTCATATTTTTGATAATAGTGCATTAAAAGCAGTGAAACACTGGAGCTATGAACCCCCTTTAAATTCTGGAATAAAAACTGAATTAAAAAAAACGGTTCGCTTAATATACCAACTCTAAAGCCGATTAATTAGTGCCTGACCGAGAAAGAAGCAATCTACTGCGGAAAAGCTGGACTTGACCAAAATTTCCTATTATTCTCGTCAAAAATACTCCTGGAGAGTATTTTCATTTCAACCCACAGGGATGTGGGCAAGTATCAAGGATGATACGCGTAAATAGCCAGCTATTCTCCTCAACTAATGAAATGTTTTACTTCAAACCAGTCTTTCCCTCGCTACGATTCCTTTCTCGGTCAGGCACTAATTATACAGTTGAGAAGTCATTAAATTTCCATAAGACCAAATCTTCTTATTGTGATTTTACTATCGGGATTTGGAGTTAAGAAAAATTGGACTTTCTCGGACAAGCTCCTAGTGTCTATGCTAAAATTGCATTTTATCAATCTTTGTATAAAATGAGATATTACGCCGCCACAATTCAAACCGATTTTCCCGCACCTCAATCTCGAAGCGAAATAGCAAATCGTTGTGAGGCGATGTGTACATTAATTGAACAAACCGTGATAGGGTATGAACCGTTTTTTGATGTCAGACTTTTTGTGTTGCCAGAATTTGGGCATCAGGTTCCTATCTATCAGACAGCCAAAGAGCTTCACGATAAATTGGCAGTAGAATTACCTAATAATTACACAGAAAAATACCATAAATTATGCCAAAAATACGGTATTTATATTCAAACAGCCAGTTTTATAGAAAAGGATAAGCAATACCCTGGCCATGTATTTAATACGACAATGCTTATTGGTCCAGGCGGGATATTGTCAAAATACCGTAAAGTAAATACGTGGATTCCTTGGGAAGTTCACACTTCTCCTGCTGATTTGTCCAATTACCATGAACCCTTGTTTCCAGTTACAGATACTGAAATTGGAAAGCTGGGTGTGGCTATCTGTTATGACTGGTTATTTCCTGAGTGCATACGTGAAATTGCTTTTGCAGGAGCCGAGGTTATTAACCGTGTTTCTGCTTATATGGATCCATGGGGAAACACTGCCCCGATGGAATGGTGGTCATTAGTCAATCGCACACGAGCATTAGAAAACACAGTTTATGTCGTGGCAGCAAATCAAGGAGCAAGTATGCAACATTATCCCCCTTTTTCATGGCCAGGAGGTTCTATGATTGTTGATTTTGATGGGAGAATTTTGGCAAGTGCTGGTGAGAGTTCAGGGGAGAAAGTGGTTGTTGCTCCGATTGATATTGCAGCAATCAGGTTAGAAAAAAAACGCCGACAAGGTCATGATACTATTGCTCACTACCGACAACAAGCTTACGGTTATCAAAATAACATCAAATTAGATAGTGAATCTACAATACCAACAATCGAAACCTTAAACGAAAGAATAAAACATGCAAAAAAGTAAAAAAAATGTATTTGTTTTGCTATTAATCCTAGCAATAACAGCCTGCACTGAACAAGACAATAGCCACAACAATCTTGAAGTTAAAAGTAAAATTGATTCAGAATTGATTAGCTTAAACAACCAAGGTGTGGGAGAAATGGGTTCATTTGACTACGCTAAAGCCACCACTACTTTTGAAGAGCTTGTGCAAAGAGCTAAGGATTGGGGTTTAGCCAAACAAAACTTATCCATCGCCTTGTTAAATCGTCAAAAACCAGGTGATGAAGACAAAGCTTTGCAGTTAGCAATTAATTTATCCGCACTTGACCAATCAAATCTTGTGGCTGATTACATTGTTGGTATTTTAAAATTCAATCAAGGTTTGTGTGATGAAGCCTTACCTCGTTTCGAAAAAGTCATAGCACGTGATGCTAAAGATGCATACGCTCTGTATTTTGCTGGGCAATGCAATATACAAAATGGCAAAGTCAAAGCTGCATTGGATTTATATCAACAAGCAATTAAAGCCGATAATTATTTGCGCAGTGCTTATTACGGTGCTTTTATGGCAGCTCAACGGCTTGAGAAGCCAATGATTGCTAAAGAAATGTTGGCAGCTTATCAAAAATTAGCAAGTAACCCAAAAGCGCGTTTAGCCGAAATTAAATACACGCGCATGGGCCCGAAGGCAAGGGCGATGGCTTTTTCGAATGAAATCGAAGAAAAGAAATATTCGATTCACGTTGCTGCTCCCTATTTTGCGGTGCCTCGAGTTCTTGCTTTTCAAAACATTGATGCCTTTGGATTGGTTAGTTTGTCGCAGACACAAAAGCCACAACTCTATACGGTTTCTGGCAATACATTGCATTTGTATGATAACTTTTTGAGTAAAGCGGTTGAACAAGAGGCATTAAGCATTGAACTTGCAGACGGCATCCATCAGTTTGCTTGGGGTGATATCAACAACGATAATAAAATAGATGTTTATATTACTGGCGAATCGGATCAATTGTACCTGCAACAAGAGGGAAAATTTAAGCCGGTTGATATGAAATCGTTTGGCTTAGGAGAGTTGAGTTCAAAAGCCATACGGTTAACTGATGCAGACCATGACGGAGATTTGGATGTTTTGCTGTTATCACAACAAGGAAAGTTTGAATTATGGAATAATAACCTTAATGACAGCTTTTCTGCTTTGTCAAAAAAGACCCTTCTTGCTCATGAAGCGGGATACAAAAGGATGTTTGTGCAAGATATAGACGGCGATAGAGATGCCGATATTATTTTACAAAGCGATGATAAGGTTGTGACTTTACTCAATAATCGCATGTGGGATTATGAAGTCATTTATAGTTCAAAAATAACACCACAAATAGAATCGATTACGTTTGCCGATAATAACACTAATGGAGTGCCTGAAATCAGCATATTAGCGAAGAATGGCAATTTAACACAATTAGAGTTCGATTCACAAATTAAGGATTATTCTAAATTAAAGAGCCTGAATAATATGAAATCAAACAAGCTCTTACAAGTTGATGTGAATGGCAATGGTAAAAAAGAATATTTATTAAGCAGTAACCAAGGCATTAAAATTGTTGATGCAGAGGGTAAAGTTCAGGAACAAATTATGCTCAATGGAGTTGCTGGCATTAAAGTGTTGAATACGGTGCATGGACCTGAGTTATTAGTTTTGCAAAACAAAAAGCTGGTTCATGTTCCTGCCAGTAAAAATAGGTTGCCTTATTTATTAGTGAACTTATCAGGAAAGGAGGATGATGCCAATTCTGTGCGCTCAAATTATTCAGGAATTGGAACACAAGTAACGTTACGAAACCAAAGTTTTTATGCCATTGGCAATAGTTATCACAATTTAACGGGTATTGACCAAGATTATCAGGCCATAAATCTCGCTGCTGGTATTGATAAAACAATTGATTATATTGATTTGGAGTGGTCGGATGGTGTTTATCAAACGGAATTAGGCTTAGAAACTTCAAAATACTATAAAATTACAGAAACTCAAAGACAATTGTCAAGTTGCCCAGTAATCTTTGCATGGAACAATGGTAAATATGAATTTGTTAGTGATGTTTTGGGTGTTGGAGGCATCGGCTTTGCTCTTGGACGACACGAGTATGGAGTCCCAAGGCCGTGGGAAAATTATTTGCTAACGAATGAACAACTGTCCTCAGAAGATGGTGTCTTTAACTTGCAATTTACTGAGCCAATGGAAGAATCGGCGTATTTAGATGAGTTTCAAATAGAGGTTGTTGATGTTCCCGATGCTTATCATGTGTTACTTGATGAACGCATGGGAATTTCATTGCCAAAGGTGACAGGTGATTTGATTTTATACCAAAACAAAATTAAGCCATTTCGTGTAACAAACCGGAGTGACACTGATGTCACGGATGCCGCAACAACTACGGATAAAAGGGCAATTGAAATTGAAAACAAGGACTCACGATTCTTAGGTTTAGTGGACGAACAAATTATTACAATGGAATTTAATCAAGACTTGTTTGGTCAATACCAGTTTATAATGAATGGTTGGGTAGAATATGGCTACTCTCAAACTATGTTTGCTGCCTGGCAAGCAGGAAAAATTGCCCAAGCACCAACGTTGGAATATTATGCCAATGGTCAATGGACAGTTTTGTTAAAAGAATTTGGTTATCCTGCAGGTATGCCTCGGGCTGCTTCAGTTGCCATCAATATTCCAATAAATACCAGAAAACTGCGCATAAGAACCAATATGGAAGTGTATTTTGATGAGTTATCCTTAGTTATTCCTCATGCGGTTGACTCTGTAATAAAACACAAACTAACTCTGCAAAGTGCAACCCTTAAAGTATACGGTTTCCCACAAAGGACAAACAATGCACAAAGAGTTCCAAGCTACAACGTGAACCGTATTAAACCGTTTTGGGATACGCGTTATATGGAAGGGAGTTATACGCAATTGGGAGAGATAAAACCTTTGCTTACTCAAGCTGATAATGCGTTAGCAATAATAGCAGCTGGTGAGTCAATTAAATTTACCTTTATTGATGACTTACCTGCGTTAAAAAATGGTTTTTCACGTTTTTACCTGCTAAAATTTGTCGGTTGGGCAAAGGATATGGATATATTGACCCTTAATGGGGAGACTTTAACTCCTATTCCTAAAAATGGAAAAATTTCAAAGCAAGCACAGTTCTTAAACCGTAAATTTAACAACAGATTTAAGGCTGGGAAGTAATTATGAGTCATATTATTAAACAAAGACCTAAAAAAGCAGTGGGTCCAAAGTTAAAACAAGTCTTGAGAATTTTTTTTATCTTATTTTCACTACTGGTTATTAATTCTATTTATTTATCAACGATAACATTTGCCGAGTGGATAACTAATACAAGTTTGCAAGATCAAACCTATTTGTATATGTTTTTGAGTCACTTAGTCCTTGGTTTATTGTTAATTGTTCCAGTGATTGTTTATGGTTGGATTCATATTGGTAATACCAAAAACAGAAGGAATAAAAGAGCCATAAAGGCAGGTTATGCCTTGTTTGTTTTTTCTTTATTGTTGTTGCTCTCTGGACTGTTACTGACACGAGAAATTCCGTTCTTTGAAATCAAAAATATTCAACTCAGGCAAATAACCTATTGGTTGCATGTTGTCTTGCCTTTTGTTGCTATTTGGTTATTTGTAATGCACCGTTTGGCCGGGCCAAAACTGTCGTGGTTACCAAGTAAAATAACGCTATTCTTGACTGTGGTGACACTGGCTGGATTGGGGTATTTGCAAAGAGAAACATTGATGCCAAAGGAAATTAAACACGATGGGATGAATCCGTTATTTGCCCCATCATTTGCCCAAACCAGCACTAATAAACACATTAAGCCAAAAGATTTAGATAACAACCAATACTGCAAAAATTGCCATGCTGATGTGCATGAAGGGTGGATGAATTCGGTACATAAAGTTTCAAGTTTTAACAACCTATCCTATTCTTTTGCGATAAATAACACGCGTAAGTTTTTACAGAAGCGCGATGGCAATCATGATGCAGCAAAGCTTTGTGCGGTTTGTCATGATCCTGTTATCATGTTTAGCGGTGAATTCGATAAAGATAAGGACTTTTCTGGAACCAAAATTGGAGAAGCGGGCATTACCTGCACAGCCTGTCATGCTATTTCTGATATAAACTCAATAAAGGGTAATGGCTCTTATACCTTAACAATTCCTGAGCAATACCCATTTACTTATTCAGAGTTGCCTTTTTTACAATGGGTTAATCAGACATTGGTTAAGGCAAAACCTGATTTTCATAAAAAATCTTATTTAAAACCACTGCATAAAAAGGCTGAGTTTTGCAGTGTTTGCCATAAAGTAGCCTTGCCAAAAGCATTGAACCATTATAAATGGCTTAGAGGTCAAAATCACTATGACTCATTCTTTTTATCTGGGGTATCAGGGCATGCTGTCGCCAGCTTTTATTACCCTCCCAAAGCCAAGGAAAAATGTGCTGATTGCCATATGCCGCTACAAGATTCTGATGATTTTGGTGCAATTACAGAATCATTTAGTGGAAATGGTCAGGTTCATAGCCATTATTTTGAAGCAGCTAATTCTGGTATACGTTACTTGAACAAGTTAAAACCAGACCCTGTTAATGCCTTGTTGCCAGGCTCATTGTCAGTGGATATATTTGGAATAAAACAGCAAGGAGAACTAACAGGAGAGCTTATTGCTCCATTAAATGACAAAGTTGAATTGCAACCTGGTAAACGGTATTTGATTGAATCGGTCATCAAAACAGTCAAACTGGGTCATGCTTTTACTCAAGGCACGGCTGATTCAAATCAAGTCTGGGTTGAGTTTAATGTCTATCATAACGGTAAAAGAATAGCGGCAAATGGCGGTATAAATTCCGAAGGTCAAGTAGATGATTGGTCTTATTTCATCAACACATGGGTTTTGGATAAAAATGGAAATCGGATTGATAAACGTAATGGTGAAGACATTTTTACCGCATTATACAACCATGGAATTCCACCAGGTGCAGCAACAGTTGTGCATTATGCTCTAAATATTCCTGCAGAATTGACTGGTCAATTAACCCTTGAAACTCAAGTGCTTTATCGAAAGTTTGATACAACGTACTACCGTTATTTTACGGGTGATGAAAATAAATTTAATGATTTGCCCATATTGACTTTAGCTAAGGATGTGCAAAATATAACCGTAAAATCAGATGCCAGCACCAGTTTGGCGATTGTGGGTGATTGGAAGCGCTGGAATGATTATGGCATTGGATTATTGCGCCAAAAAGCTTACAAGCAAGCTGAAAAAGCCTTTAAACAAGTGGCAAAGTTAAAAAGAGCAGAGGGCTGGATAAATCTAACGCGAACCTATTTGCAACAAGGGCGTTTAACAGAAGCTCAAGATTCATTGAATCAGGCAGCTAAGATTCCTAACTTTAGGTATACTTGGCAATTGTCTTATTTTGCAGGGATTATAGATTTGCAAAATGGTTTTATACAAAAAGCCTTAGATAATTTTGAGCGGGTCTATAAAACTGAGTTTCAAAATGCAAAAGATGCTAATTTTGATTTTTCCAAAGATTATAAATTTGTCACCCTCTATGCACAAACTTTATTTCAGCGGGCAAAAATGCTAGCTGGACAAGAGCAAGAAACACAGTATAAAAAAGCCCTTGATAAATTTAATGAAGTGCTAGAAATGAACCCCGAATGGGCAGATGCCCATTTTGGTCTGTTCCAGCTTTATGCTGCTTTGGGAGAAATGCAAGAAGCACAAAAGCATAAAGCTTTACACGACAAACATAAAGTGGATGATAATGCGCATGATACGGTTATTGCTAAAGCCAGAGCAAAAAATAAAGCAGCAGACCACGCAGCAGAAATGATTGCCATCTATGAATTGGATAGGTTGGAGAACACCATTTCGGTAAACAACTTTATAAAAGAAAATAATATCAGAGAAGAATAAACATGACGAATAAAAATTCACAAAAGCATCCGATAGCCAATGATGCTGTGATTGCAGATTTTTTTAAGCGCTCATTGATAATAATTGCAGCCATGATACTCATAACTGTCGGGTTGGTATATTATTTTACCGGGGAAAAGAAACAACAAAGCATTGTAGAAGAAGCTTATCAAGCACCTGAACAATTAACTCATCGCATCAACCCACCCAAAACTCTTTTTGTCGAACAAGCCAAACAACGTGGCATTGGGTTTGTTCCAGAAAATGGTGCAACAGGAGAGCGAATGCTGCCCGAAACCATGGGGCAAGGGGTTGCTTTTATCGATTTTGATAACGATGGCGATCAAGATATTGTTTTTACCAATGGTACCAACTGGCAATGGAATCACACCATAACACCGGCACCAACGCAACATATCTATGAAAATGATGGCAAAGGCTATTTTACGGATGTGAGTCAAAAAATGGGTTTGAATAAAACCTACTATGGAACAGGGATTGCTATTGGCGATGTCAATAATGATGGTTACGACGATATTTTTATTGCTGCGGTTGGTCAAAATCATTTGTACATCAACCAAAAGGGTCAGCAATTTGTTGAAAGTCAGGCCGTTTTGGATTGCACACAAGACGGCTGGAGTACTTCCAGTGGATTTTTTGATTACGACAATGATGGAGATTTAGATTTAATGCTTCTTAACTATGTCCAATGGTCAAGAGAGTTGGATTTGGCAGCGGATTATAAAATTGATGGAATAGGACGCGCTTATGGCCCACCAAGTAATTTTCCTGGAACACACAATTGTTTATTTGAAAATCAAGGTGACGGAAAGTTTCTGGATGTCACCAAATCAGCTGGAATAGTGGTTAAAAATCCTGCAACCGGAGAGTTTGAAGGAAAATCATTAGCACTGACCTTTTTGGATATTAATAAAGACGGATTTGAAGATGTCATTGTTGCCAATGACACCACTAAGAATTTTGTTTTCATTAATCAAAAAGACAAAACATTTAAAGAGCAAGGAGCACAAATAGGGCTTGCCTACAATGCCAGCGGCAAAGCAACAGGCGCAATGGGGTTGGATGCGGCTTATTATAAGAACAATAAAGATGTTGCGGTAACCATAGGTAATTTTGCCAATGAAATGACTTCTTTTTACGTCAATCGTTCAAATTTAGGCTTTTTTACTGATGAATCAGTTATCACAGGTGTTGGACCAAAATCTCGTCAAGCACTCAGTTTTGGTTTGTTCTTTTTTGATTATGATTTAGATGGACGATTGGACTTTTTTCAAACTAACGGACATGTTGAAAATGATATAAACAAAGTGCAAGCGGCACAACATTACGCCCAAAAAAGCCAATTATTTTGGAATTGTGGTGAGGATTGTGAGCGCACTTATGTTCCCATTGAAGAGGCTGGGGATTTAACTCAAATGGATTTAGTTGGGCGTGCCGCCAGTTATGCTGATGTGGATAATGATGGCGATTTAGATATTGTTGTTACTCAAGTGGCTCGTTCACCTAAGTTGTTTATTAACGAGTCTGAACATGGAAACTGGGTGGGTCTAAAGTTTCATGCTCATCAATCCGTAGTTGGCGTTGAGGTTCAATTGATTTTCAAGGATGGAGAAGGAAAATACATCAACTCAACAACAAAAAGTTATCTATCTCAGGTTTCTAAAGACCTAATTATAGGCGTGGGTGATAAAAATATTGACTCAATAATCATCAAGACACAAAATAAAGAAAAACAAATTATTCCTAAAATCAATAAATGGAACACAGTAAATTTTGACAATTAATTCAACAATCAAGTTTATTATCACAAGTATGTTGGTTGCACTGGTTTATTATGGATTTGGTTTGTTGGTTAAGCCTCTACTCCTTCCTCCTACTTATGCTGCGCCAGTTTGGCCTGCTGCGGGAGTAGGGGTCGGCGTAATTTTATTATTTGGTTACCGTTATATTCCTGCTATTGTAATTGGTGAGTTTTTGATAAATTTCCAATTTTATAACTTGGATGCTCTATCCAGCGATTATACGCTCATCTTTTCCTATAGTGTTTTGCTTCTATCTACTGTTATTCGCAGTGTATTAGGTGCATATTTGGTTAATAAATATGTTGGTAAAGACAATACATTACTCACATTAAAGTCAATTATTCATTTGTTTTTATTTTCAGCCATCATTCCCGTTACATTCACAGCATTTCTCTCAACTTACGTATTAACCCAAAGTGGTTTGCTTAACTCCAGTTTATTCTTAATCAATTACAGTTCGTGGTGGTTTGGCGATAATGTTGGTATCTATATTATTTTACCACTTATGTTTGTGCTTTTTAAAAAGCCTCGGAGAATCTGGTGGAATAGGTTTTACTTGACTTTTATACCTGTCATTATTTCATTCGTGTTATTGATTGTAGTGGCATTAAACATAAAAAAAATTGAAGCACAACGAATTCAAGATAAGCTTGAAACTCAAGTAGACCTCTTTTCAAATTATATTTTATCTGACTATTCTCAAAGCACAAAAAACTTACACAAATTAGCTAATGATGAAGCCATCAATTTATTAGATGACTTTTTAGCAGAACACGCTCCTCTGGTTATCAAACAACTTGAGTTAGAAGACATCAATATTACGATTTTATCTCGTTATGAAAATAAGATTAAATCCGTATTTGAATCACCTAAAACATCCAAAACGAAGCATTTTTCAAAAGTAAAGACCGCTTTTTCATTTTTTAACCACAAATGGGTATTCGAAGTTACAGCCAAATCCAGTTTTTATTTGAAATATTCTTCTTGGTTAATTTGGTGGTTATTGTCTATTGGGTTTTTGTTCATCTCTTTTCTAGAATCGGGCTTGTTGGTTATTACAGGAAACTCAATTCTCATTAATAAACGGGTTGAACAGCGAACAAAAAAGATTGAAACGCTCAATAAAAATCTACAGATAAGCGAGGAAAAATACAAACAAATGGTTGAAGTTTTACCGGTAATATTTTGGAAACACACACTGGGTAATACAAAACTCGATTTTATTAGTGAGGAAGCTGAGAAAATCATGGGATTCAAGTTAGAAGAGTTAATGGATTTGAATACCGTTAGAACTAAGATGATTGATGCAAGAGACCTGGATGCTGTTGATACAGAATATTTTAATGGTGCTCGTTCTTTACAGAAATTTGAGTTTAAATACAGAGCACACCGAAAAAATGGTGAACTTATTTGGTTGAAGGATTTTGTCACGCCCCATTACAATAAGAGAGAAGACTCGATAGAGCTCTTAGGAATTAAAATCGATGTCACCAAAGATGAAGAAAAAGAACAAAAGATAAAGCAATTAGCCTATTTTGATAGCATGACAAACTTGCCTAATCGACAAAGTTTCATGCTCTCTTTACAAGAAGCAACACAGGAGGCACAAAAAAAGAATCTATATGGTGCAATATTGTATTTAGATTTAGATAGATTTAAAGTGCTTAATGATTCCATGGGACATTATTTTGGTGATGAATTGCTGAAAAAAATTGCGCAGAGGTTATCTAGTATTCTTAGAAAGGGAGATGTTTGTTCACGTTTCGGTGGCGATGAGTTTGTTATATTGTTGCAAAATAAGGAAAATAATTTATCTGATTTTAAGAATAATGTAACGACAGTAGCCAATAAAATTATAAAGGGAATGAAGGAGGCTTTTATTATAGATGGTTATAGTTTTCATACTTCATTTAGTATTGGCATCAGTATATTTCCAACCAGTGCAAGTGACCCTGATGAGATAATTCAACAAGCCGATATTGCCATGTATGCTTCAAAGTCAAGAGGAGCAGGGGAGCTCAGTTTCTTTGAAGAACCTATGCAAGAGCAGGCAAATATATTATTGCGGACCGAAGAGTTATTAAAGCAAGCCTTTATAAAAAACGAATTTAAGATGTATTACCAACCTATCTTTAACCAAAATAAGGAGGTGTGCCGATTAGAAGCCCTTATACGTTGGAATCATCCAGAAGATGGACTGGTATTGCCTGATTCTTTTATAGGTATTGCCGAAGAGTCAGGAATAATTATTGAACTAAATGAATGGATTTTTGACTGTGTATTTAGTTGCATTAGTAATCGCTTAAAAGAAAATGAACCCATCCTGCCTATCTCAATTAATGTTAGTTTATTTCAATTCCGTCACACCAAAATAGTCGAAGTTATTGAGAGATATTCCAATAAACATGCAATTGATACCAGTTTAATCACCTTAGAATTAACCGAATCAATAGCCATAGATGATTTTGATGATGCTTTGGATAAATTACTTAAATTGAAGAAATTAGGCGTAAATTTGGCTATTGATGACTTCGGCTCAGGATATTCATCACTTAAGTACTTAACAAAAATGCCGATTGATATGTTGAAAATTGATAAATCATTCATACAAAATCTTAAACAAGAAAATTCATCGGAAGTTCTTATTGAGACTATTGTAACCATGGCACAAAAACTCAACTTGGATGTGGTTGCAGAAGGAGTAGAAACAGATGAACAATTCGAATTATTAAAAACAATAGGTTGCGAATATTTTCAAGGTTTTTTGGTTAGTAAAGCCCTGCCGTATGCGGAAATCAAAAAATTAGTTTAATTGATACCCAAAACCCGATAGTGAAAATACGATTATTGCACAACCCCTTAACACGCCTAGCAAACCAAGAAAATATCTTATCACTAATGAGGTGATGACGAATTTTATTGATTTGCTATACGAATAATTGATTGCACTCTAATTCGCGTTTCACTATCGGGTTTTGGGTTTATAAGCAATGCTTAGGTTTTGGTAAGCCTGCATACTTGCTTGCTAAGCGAACAGGTCCATCAGGAAATAACCGATATAAATGCCGAGAATTAGCTGATTCTTCATTGATATTGGTTTTAATGGCTTTTACTAATAGCCGCATGGGTGGAGTGGTTTCTGTTTCAAGATAAATCTTTCTCACTAATTCAATAATTTGCCAGTGTTCATCAGTTAAAGCCATGCCATCGCGTTGAGCCAGTTGTTCTCCCAAAATTTTATTCCATAAACGGTAATCCTGAAAATGCCCGTTATTATCTAATTTAATTTTATCTATTTCCATGTCATTGTTTTGTTTGAGGTGTTAACCAGTTGCAGCCATTTTCCCATTGTGATATTGCTAACAGTCTTATTTTCTAACTTGCTTTGGTAGTGCTTTTTTGTTAAAAGCAGATGCTTATCAAGTGTTTTGTATTGTTCTTTATTAATTGAATGAGCGTAGAATATAATTTGATCATGCGGTGAAACCATCAACCAATAAGGCTCCAAATTAGCAACCTCATCTAGGTTGCATAGGTGTAGGGTTTGGATAGTCATAAAACAATATCCGCTTGGGCTACCATCAACCTTAATTCTGTTGAGGAAATGCTTTCGCTACACAACAGAGACTCGTTTTTATGTATAGTTGCATCAAAATCATAAATCTCATCGACTCCATACATCGGTAAGGCTTTCCATATTTTATTTTCGATTAATTGCTTGCAACCTTCATTGATAAAAACAACCCTCAAATCAATATCGTAAGCTATCATAGCCAAAACCCGGTCAAATAACCACCTGATGTGCTTATCATTATTGTCAGTAACTAATACCAATGCTTTCATATGAATTCAATGTTTTTATCGGCATTAAGAGTAGAGTCCAACCATTGCCCAAGTCCTGCAATGGTAAAATTTTTATGAACTTTTTGATTCTTGGTTAAAAACTCTTGTGCGATTGTCGAACAAGCATACAGCGATATGCTAGAATTGTTGACCATTTTCCACTGGCAGCCATTGTAAAAGGCACATTTGACCGCATAACCGTAAAAGAAAACGCTGATGTGTTCAAATTTATCCTCTCTAATGGCTTGTACAAACTCATACGCTTGTATAATGGCAGAAGAGTTTTGACTTTTTGGGTTAATAAAAATTGAATATTTCATAATAATTTTGCAATTTAACACAAAATTACCTGTCAGATAGATAGAATAGATAAAAACTAAGTAAAAAAACTCATCATGATGAAAATAATCACGCTAAGTGTGCTCGTAATTACTCTAAACCTCACCAGTTTAGGGAGTCAAGCCAATGATATTAACTTGCCCGATCTAGGTACGCCTTCTGATTCCGTCTTATCACCCGTTAAAGAAAAAGAGATTAGAGATTCAATTATCCAACAAATATACCAATACGACTTAGTTATGCTTGATCCAATTGTGGCAGATTATATCGAAAAGTTGGGTTTTGGATTAGCGGTTTACTCAGAAAACCCTAAAGCACCTTTTGATTTCTTTGTTGTTAATGAAAACATCGTTAACGCCTCCACTTATCCAGGTGGATTAATTATCATGTACAGTGGATTATTTTTGCGTACGGAGTCAGAAAGTGAACTCGCCAGCGTAATGGCGCATGAGATTGCTCATGCAACTCAGCGACACATGTCTCGATTTTATGCAGATGCTAAAAAGAATACTATTCCTGTGATACTTGGCATGTTAGGAGCTGTTGCTGCGGCTCGATATAGCGACTCACGCGATGCACCTGTTGCCATTGCGGTTGGTGTACAAGCATTGCAACAACAATCCATGATAAATTTTACCAGAGCACATGAATACGAAGCCGATCGAGTTGGCATTAAAAACCTAGAAAAAGCCCATTATAACCCAATGGGGATGGCAAGCTTTTTTGAAAAATTAATGCGAGAAAAACCCAGCGATGAACGCTATCAATTGCCAGAGTACTTGCGAACGCACCCTTTGTCAATTAATCGCGTTACCGAAGCTAAAAATCGAGCCCACGCAAGTGCAGGAAAAGAATTTAAAGAATCTGAACTGTATGATTTTGTCAAAGAACGCCTGCGTGTCTTAACCAAAACTATAGAAATTGATAATACCAGCTATTACCGAAAACTCTATACAGAAAAGAAAACATCAGAAATCACTCCTGCACAACAGTATGGCTACGCATTGTCATTGCACTACGCTCATGAAAATAAAAAAGCGTTAGAAATTGTTCAGAAAATAAAAAGAAGCAATCAAACGCAACTGGTCATCAACCTATTACAAGCCAATATCACCGCAGAACTTAATCGAAAAAAAGGCAAGCAGATGTTTGAAGAATTATACAAGTCCTACCCTGAAAGTCCTGTTGTTATTGAACCTTATATACAAATGCTCTCAAACAGCAGAGGTTTTGATGACAGAAAAAAAGCCAGAAGGCTTGCTCGAAAACTAGTGCAACTGCATCCTGAAAAACCAAATTATTATGAAATTCTTGCCATTGCTAATCAAAACTTAGGTAAAAGCATAGAAGCCAACGAGGCATTGGCAATGAAAGAACATAAAATTCACAACAACTATCGAGCAGTCAGAATATTAAAAAATATTCTCAAACAAGAGCTGGACTATTACCAAAGAGCCAGAATAGAAGCCAAAATCAGTACCTTTGAAAATTTAATAACAAACGAAGAACGGCATCGTGAAATTCAAGAAGAAAATACAGGAAGGCGACGATATTAAGGTTGAATTAATCCATGAGAATACAGCAATTAGATGAAGATTATGCGTTAACGCGCAAAAAACTTTGGCCTAAAGCCTTTAAAATAGGGCTTTATTTTATTGCTCTTATGTGGGGAATTTTTTTTATCGACAAGTTGTTGCCTTTTATCGCTCTAAATAGTTATGGCATTCATCCACGTCAGTTAAATAGGATATACGGTATATTCACCACGGTGTTTTTACATGGCAGCCTGTCGCATTTAATGAGCAATACTTTGCCTTTACTACTAGCCTTAACCGCTCTTTTTGGCAATTACCCCAAAATTGCTAAAAAGGTGTTTATTTATTCAATAATACTAACAGGAATAATGGTTTGGTTGTTTGCACGTAATGCCAATCATATAGGAGCAAGTGGTATACTTTATGCTATCTTAACCTTTATCTTCATCAGTGGTTTTATTCGCAAAGACATGCAATCGGTAGGTATATCCCTTGTTATTGTTTTTCTCTATGGCTCACTCGTTTTTGGTATTATCCCCAATAAAGCGCACATCTCATGGGAGTCTCATCTTTTTGGCTTGTTAGTGGGTGTTTTTCTTGCGTGGTTATACCGCAAACGGGAAATTCCAATTTATAAAACCTATCAAGATTTTGACGACGATTAGGCAATTGATTATTTGATTCCAAAATAGAAATATTCCAAATCCTTAATATACCTAGAAAATTCATAAAAACCCTAATCACCTACCAAAAGTGAATGATTTTTTAAGGTAATAATTTTTTAAGATTAAGTCTTTATGACGTATTACAAAGTGAAAAATGGTGCC
>JALSLV010000117.1 GCA_026988115.1 Lysobacterales bacterium
CACCCTGTTAGTTGATTGAATTTTATCTAACAAGGCGAGTTTTTAAAAGCCTGCCACACTCATTGTTCCGCTACGCTCCACAATGAGTGTGGCAATTATTTAACAATAACGTTGTGAAACTATACACCTAAGTCTTTATAGTCAACAATGTGACCAACAATTGACCACGCACCATTGGGTTTAACTCGTTGGTAGAATTTTTTAAGTGTTTGTGTGTTTTCAGGTGGCGTAAGAAATGTTATAAACAACCACACAACAGTTGTGACTAACACCACAAAGATATAATTGTAACCCGCTCCAAGACTGGCTTCATAGGACATGCCAGATTCAGTGTATTTCAACCAGCCATAAAGAACAAACGGTGTGATGGTGGCTGAAATTTCCGAATAAACATTAACGCGCCACCAATACCAGCGCAAGATTAATACCAAACCAAGTCCTGCACCTGCCTGAAAAACAAATTCCCATACCGCTTTAATTGAAGTGAGTTGGGTGGTGACAAACAATGCAATTACTGCCAGTGCCAAACTAACAAAACGCGAAGTTTTTAATTGTTGTTTTTCACTCTTGTCTTTAACATTTAACACATCATTGGCAATCATACCCGCACCCCAATTGATTTGGGTTGAGATGGTGCTCATGTAAGCACCCAAAAAGGCAGCAGCGAGTAATCCTTTTGCACCAGTTGGAAGAAAATCTCGAATGGTGTAAACAAAACCTAAGCGTTTTTCATCGGCAGCAATTTCAGGGTAAAGAATAATAGCAGCGAGTCCAACCAAAATCCAAGGCCATGGACGCACGCAATAATGCATCACTTGAAACAGTACGGTTGCTTTGAGTGCGTCTTTATCGGTGCGAGTACTCATGATACGTTGGGCGATATAACCGCCACCGCCTGGTTCGGCACCTGGATACCAACTTGCCCACCATTGAAAAGCCATAAAACCAATTAACGAACCCATGGGTAAAACCCAAATTTGCGAAGCAGAATCTCCACCGATTTGTGGGAAAAAGTTTAACGTGCCTTTATCTCCCAACTTGGAAACAATGCCATCAAGTCCGCCAACTTCTGGTGATTTCAAAACAAACCAAGCCAATAAAAAACTGCCAACCATGGCAAGGGTGAATTGCATAACATCGACAAGGGCAATGCCACGCAGCCCAGAAATGGTCGAATAAAAAGTCACAAACAACATCAAAGCTGCCACTAACCAAAAGGCTTGTTCATTTGATAAGCCTAACAATACTTGGATGATTGAAATCATGGCTAAATTAACCCAACCAATAACCAAGGCATTCATAAATAAACCCAAATATGCGCCTTTAAATTTTCTTAAAAACCCTGCGGCTTTTCCTGAATAACGCAATTCGATGAGTTCAGCTTCGGTCAAAACACCCGAACGATGCCATAACTTGGCAAAGAAAATGGCGGTTAATAAACCACCTGCCAAGGCATTCCACCATATCCAATTGCCCGATATGCCATTGAGTGCCACAATTTCTGCGACTGCTAGTGGTGTGTCAGCCGCAAAAGTGGTTGCCACCATAGAAATCCCCGCCACATACCAGGGCAAATCGCGTCCACCCAAAAAATAATCATTCAAATTTTGAATTTTTTGTTTTTTGTATTGGGTGCTTAAATACCAACTTAAGCCCATAAAAGCGATAATAATCGTCCAGTCTATCCAGTTTAAAATCATAGTTTACTCGTTGTTTTATCATGGTGTATCTTTGTTTGAAACTGCTAAGGAACACAGAGGTTCGCAGAGGAGACGCAGAGTTGCACGGAGGTTTATTATAAGTTGATTGCCTTGTTATTTAAAACATCTTCTATTACTTGCATCAACTCATTACTGCCACCAGTGTAAATGCTTTCTGATAAAGTGGATACTATTTTTTTATTAAGGTTATTATTCGACTTTATCAGTTGTATCAAGTCGGCTTGATCCACCAATTTATCTTCTTCTGGGCGATTGGGTGAAATACAAGCTGCAAATTTTAGAACAATTGCTGCTTCCAAAATAGGAATTTTAATCTCTTCGTTGGTGTTTTGAATGGATTTTAACACCAGTTTGAATAATGGAAATTCGTCTTTTATTAAATCAATCCTTTCAGAATGTTTACTTGTGTCATTTTTGTCATCAAATGTAATATGATGGTTTTTATCGTTAAGTATTAAATTGGGGTAAACATTATTAATTATACTGACTGCCTGCTTAAAATCTTTTTTAGCAATAATGAAGTCCACATCCACAGTGGCTCTTGGGTTGTCCGTGTGGTAAGCGAGCATATGCCCTCCCACCAGCATGTATTCGATTTGGTGTTTTTCAAATAATTGAATCACCTCAAGTGGATTAATAACGCCATCGATTGATTGTTTTGATATTTCATAAGATTCGATTAATTTTTCACTATTTTTAGTCATAATTCTATATATCGAATAGTATCTATACCTATTTGTCGCACTTCAGAAAGTGAATGTTTGGCTTCATCTATAGACTGCTGAATAAGTTGACGTGCAGCATATTTGGCATCTGCCAGAGTTCGATATGCTCCTAAATAACCTTTTTCAACTTCTCGAATGATAGGTTTGGTCGGATTAACACCTATAACAATATAGTCATTTTCCGCTTCAATATTTGGGTTTGTAGTCAAACTTACAGGAAAGGATTGTTTAATTAAATCGTCTAATACTTGTGTTTTGACTTGGTTCAGGAAATCAATTGAATTATTGTTTTTTAATAACTCAATGCCCTCATTGGTCAAGCGAAACTCAATTTGGTTGCCATTTTTCACATTCAGGTGTTCTAAAAGTGAAGCTGATAAGCGAATTCCATGGCTATTACCCCATTTATTGATTTTTATTTTCATGTTTTAAATATATACAAAGTATATACAGTATACCATAAATTAACTTAAAATTAAAACCCTCGAATGATTTTTATTTCTTCCCAAGCTGCTTGGATATTTTGGGTTTTAGTTTTAGCAAGCTCTATCATTTCTGGTGGCAAACCTTTGGCGATAAGTTTATCGGGGTGGTTTTGACTCATGAGTTTTTTATAGGCTCGTCGGATGACTGCCTTGCTATCCGATGATGAAACACCTAAAGTTTGGTATGGACTCGTTGTGGCTTTACGTTGCCATTGTTGCGAATGGTTTTGTTGTGAGTGTTGGCGTTGATTACCATTATTGACATTAAAACCACGCATACGCAGTAAAGTAATAAAAATGTTTTGTGGAAAACGAATCGACTGACACAACGATATTAAAAAATTCAATTCAGCTTGATTGATGTTGTTTTCTGCTATTGCCACTTCAATCATCACATCCATAAACATTTGTTTGACTGTATACGAACCCCGTGATTCTTTCATCAAATTATGTAAATAGGGATCGATATTACTTGCAGGAGCTTTGCCTAAGTTAAATAACTCGATGGCTCGATTGCGTTGCTTTGTGTCCAAACGCATTTGTTGCATAACGGCTTCGCATTTGCGAATTTCATCTTTAGTCACAACACCATCAGCTTTAGCAAGCTTACCAAGTGATACAAAAAGGGCTTCAAAATAACTTTTTTGGATGCGTTGTTTGCGAGAAACACGCCCAAACATATTTTCCATCACCCAGTTTTCGGCCTGGTAGCCTAAATAGGCAAAGAAAAACATGCCAAAATAGCCACCGAACTTAAATCCAATGATTGAACCGATTATTGAACCAAAACTTATCATATTGAGTATATTTTTAAACCTAAAATGTTAGAATGCATCTTTCTAAAGTTGAGCATTTTACTTCAATCATGATTAATTTACCGCTAATTCATAAAGGAAAAGTCAGAGATGTTTATCAAATTGATGGTAAACGCCTATTAATGGTTGCCAGCGACCGTTTAAGTGCATTTGATGTAGTTTTACCTGATGTGATTCCACAAAAAGGGCAATTACTGACGCAAATTTCCAACTTTTGGTTCGCTCAATCCAAAGACATTATCGCAAACCACCTGACTGGCACACCAGTGCAAGAAGTCATTAAAGATGCCAATGAAGATTTAATCAAACGAGCGGTAGTAGTAAAAAAACTTAAAGCCCTGCCCGTTGAAGCGATTGTACGCGGTTATATCATTGGTTCGGGTTGGAAGGATTACCAACAAAGTGGGCAAATATGCGGCATTGATTTACCCAAAGGCTTGAAACAAGCACAAAAACTAGCTCAACCTATTTTCACCCCTTCATCAAAAGCAGCCGTTGGTGATCACGATGAAAACATCTCATTTGCACGCATGATTGAACTGGTCGGTGAAGATTTAGCCAATCAAGTCCAACAAGTTTCACTTAAGCTTTATCAAATGGCAGCCAAACACGCGGATAAAAATGGCATAATCATCGCCGATACCAAGTTTGAATTTGGCTTGGATGACAACGACAATTTGGTGTTAATGGATGAAATCCTAACCCCCGATTCTTCCCGCTTTTGGAATAAACAAAAATACCAAATCGGTACCAGCCCAGAAAGCTACGACAAACAATTCATCCGCGACTACCTCGAAACCCTCGATTGGAATAAAACCGCTCCAGGGCCCAAAGTGCCAAAAGATATAATTGCAGCCACGGCTAAGAAATACCACGAAGCTTTTGAGTTGATAACGGGAAAAGAGTTTATTTAGTTTGGTTGTGAATTAATTTGGATAAATTGAACAGTGCTGCCAACGGTCAGCTGGATTTTTTTCTTATGTTTTACTCACTGCAGGGCGTTCTTTTTATATCGGAAAATAATAACTTTTGATTATCTACTAAAATAATTTTATCGCCAGAATAAAAAATACTTACCTTAACAGGCAAGCAGCCATGAGGTTGAATATTCGATTTATTCTCTATTCTTACAATTGACGTACTACCATCCTTAAGCTTCACCGTTACCATATAAAATGAATAAGTACCTTTCATACCCAACTTTGGTAGATTGCGCTCTATTTGTTCAATATTAGTTATTTCCGCCCATTCGTTTCTAGTGCTCTTTACATTCATTTCATCTGAATATTTTACATAAGTCATTAGAAGTGCGGTTATTGAAATTGCAAAAATAAAAATATACAAGCGTCTCACGACTTTTAATTTTTAAACATAACAACTTATTATATGTGCATTAGCACCAAATATCATTGTTAGTTCGTGTTTGTTTTTAGTGTTTTTCATGGTTTTCTATCGTATCACAGTTGCTTTCTGAATAAAAGCATTAAGATTTTACACACAACTATAGGAGACTTGTAGGGTGGGCCATGCCCACCGAGCAGAGTTTCAGTGAATGCAAATAATCCAGTTTTGTTAACACCCTCTTAAAACTCATTATTTTCAGTAAGAGTATCCCAATTATTAACGAGTCACTGGGTTCCTGTTCTCGCTTTGGCTCGGCTGGAATGACAAAGGGTGTTTAATTTATACCCTACGATTATAGCCGCTGGAGCAGAACACCTGTGTGCTGCTTTTGTTTAGGTAAATACGAACACATCTTTTAACGAGATACTTGCCAACCAACTCCTAAAAGGCTATGGTAATAACCTGTTAAAAGAGAGTATTATTATGAGTCAGTCAATAAACCAATTATTAGATGAATACGCAAGCAGTCATCAAAATAAAACCAACAAAAAAATTCATTATATTGCTGTTCCTGTGATTTTTTGGACGATTACGGCAATGCTTTGGGTGGTGAAGTTGCCTTATGTTGAAAATTTAGCGGTGGTGATGACGGTTTTGGTGAGTTTGTATTATTTAGCTAAAGACTTAAAAATCGCGATACAAATGATAGTTTTTTGTATCTTTTGCTTGTTACTTGATGCCTTTTTAGAAAAACAAGGCTTGCCTTTATTAGTCATTGGCGTTGTTTTGTTTGTTATTGCGTGGATTTTTCAATTTATCGGCCACAAGATTGAAGGCAAGAAACCATCCTTTTTCAAGGATTTACAGTTTCTTCTTATTGGTCCTGCTTGGATTGTTAAGGAGTTATTTAAGTAAATAACTCCTTAACAACGTTTTTATATCCTGTTTTTGTGGCACATATTGCAACGAATTGGCGTGCCTTTAGGGACAAACATCATCTTACGACTTTTTCCTGAACTTGTTGTGACTCGTGTACAACCATTGAGTCCTGTTTTATCGCATGCTAAGGTTCTATCAG
>JALSLV010000118.1 GCA_026988115.1 Lysobacterales bacterium
AAATAGTCTAATAGTGACTCGCTTTAATTCTTTTCTAGCCTCTGGTGTTAGTGTTCTTAAGTCTATATTTTTCATGCTACTATTATAACATAATAGAGCGATATTATCTAGCTAGGTTAATAACCAAGCAGTTGTCACCGAATTTGACGACCTTGGCAACAACAATAAGAGTCAATATGCTTATCACAATGTGGGCATTGGCTCGCAAATACTTAAATCTTTGCAGGTTGGAAAAATGAAACTCATGAGCCCAGAACTCCGCTTTCCTGCTTTATCGGGATTTGGATTGGAAATTACAGAATTTATTGAGTATAAAAAATAGACACTTTACATAAATGAAAACAAGAATGAACCACAGAGGACACAGAGATATTGTAAAGTACATAAACTCTTTGTCCTTTGTGGTTCAATAGTATCTTGCGGATATAAAATTATGAAAAACAAAAAGATTGCCATTATCACAGCACCTTTTTACCAGCACATCATTGATGGCTTGTACCAAGGTGCAGAGAAATATTTAACCCAATACGGTTACCAAATCACACGCATTGATGTGCCAGGAGCATTAGAAATTCCTTTGGCTTGTCAGTTATTGGCACAAGCGGGAAAACACCATGCCATTGTTTGTCTTGGTGCTGTTATTCGGGGTGAAACAGCCCATTTTGACCACGTGTGTGAACAATCAGCAGGAGGAATTATGGATGTCTCGTTAAAATTTTCACTGCCTATTGGTAATGGCATAATTACCGTAGAAAATGAAGCCCAAGCTATCGCGCGCTCAAGTGATGATGGTAGAAACAAGGGTTTTGAAGCGGCAGTTGCAGCCGTGAAATTATTGAAGTTAAAAAGTGAAATATGAACACAGAATTTATTGCAAAAGCCAAACTCCCTACTAAATATGCAAATTTTGAAGTGCATGTTTTTACGTATGATAATAAAGAACATTTGGTCTTGACTAAAGGCAAATTTTCCAAAAATGATACAGTACTTACCCGTGTGCATTCGGAATGCTTAACTGGTGATGGTTTGTTTTCTTTGCGTTGTGACTGTGGTCCACAATTAGAATATGCCATGCAAGAAATTGGCAAGCAAGGCCAAGGAATGATTATCTACTTACGCCAAGAGGGGCGGGGAATTGGTTTGCTTGAAAAAATTAAAGCCTATGAATTACAAGATCAAGGCGTTGATACTTTTGATGCTAATATTCAACTTGGACATGCCGCAGATAACAGAAATTATGCTATGCTTGCGGGTATTTTTAACCACTTTAATGTTTCTAGAGTTGATATTATGACAAATAACCCTGATAAAATAAACGCCATCAAGGAAGCTGGTGTCACTATAAATCAACGCATAGCGTTAAATGTTGGTCATACGAAACAAAATAAAGCCTACATCCGCACTAAAGTTGATAAATTTAATCATTTGACGAAATTATGATAATTGATGCAATTAAAGCCCTTCTCTTTGCAGGTATTCCTGTTGCTCTTTTCTCTTATAATTTGGCCAATTTATTGGAGTAGAAAATTGCAGTGAGATCTCTTTGGATTTTGCTGATTATTGTTTTATTGGCTCACTGGTTTGCGACGAAATATGCGCTAACTCGTGAATAAATCAAGTGCTTTTGGTGCTTCTTTGTACAAAATAAAAACCGCCATCAATAATAGAAAATAAGCAAAATAGCATTTTAATTTTACTTGCGCTACTTTGTGGCAGATAAATTTTCCAACAAAGGTTCCGATAATTCCAATAAAGGCAACCAAGGTGATGATTCTCCAGTCCAATAATAGGTTGTTTTGTTTAAGAGTAAAATAATATTTGATGAACCCTGTATAGGAATTAATGGCAATAATAAACAAGCTGGTAGCGATGGCGTTGCGCATGGATAAACCAGCCATTAACACCAATGCAGGAACGATTAAAAAGCCACCGCCAACACCCACAATTCCAGTAATAACGCCAACCAAAAGACCACTAACAATAACTTTATTTGTTTGCATTTTGTGTGGCTCAGCGCCAATGCTTCTCGAGTTAAACATGCTTAAGGCGGCAACGAACATGATGAAAGCAAAAATGACTAATTGAATAATGCCAGGAATGTAAGCAGCAAGCAGGGCGCCAAAATAGGTGGCAATCATGCTTGGAAAACCCAATAAAAAGAGGGTTTTCCAGTTCACTAAATTATTTTTTAAATAAGCCAATCCACCAGCTAAGGCAATGGTGCCTACGATAGCAAGCGAGCCTGCAATGGCAACTTTTTCTTCTTGTCCAAACAGATACACCAAGACAGGAACGGTAAGAATTGAGCCCCCAGAACCCATCAACCCAAGAGATATTCCAATAAAAAGTGCACCTATCCAACCTAAAATCATTTAATGACTCATTTGCTTAAATTAGCACATTCTAATATAATACCCTGATGCAAACAAAGGAATTTCAATTTGAACCCAAAAGTTAAGAGTTTTTACCATAAAGAGACATTTACTTGGACACATGTTGTGATTTGCCCTGAAACAAAAAAGGCAGCAATCATTGATCCAGTATTGGACTACAACGCCAATAACGCCAATACTTCAACACAGTTTATTGATGAGGTTCTGTTGTATATTAAGCACAAAGGATTAATAGTGCAGCATGTGTTAGAAACTCACGCACATGCCGACCACCTCACTTCAGCAGCTTATGTCACGAGCAAAACCAAAGCGCCAGTGGCAATAGGAGAGGGCATCCAAAGAGTGCAAGAAATATTCAAAAGCATTTTCAACCTTGATGAAAGTTTTAGAACAGATGGCTCGCAATTTAATCTTTTACTTAAAGATGGTGATAAAATAACGTGTGGAAATCTTCAAATTAGAGTTTTGCACACACCGGGGCATACCAATGATAGCATGAGTTTTATTTGTGGAGATTGTGTTTTTATTGGGGATACGCTTTTTTCTCCTGATTATGGTTCTGCACGCTGTGATTTTCCTGACGGAAACGCACAAAAGCTATTTGATTCAGTGCAAAAAATATATGCTTTGGGTGAAGAAAAAAAATTGTATTTATGCCATGACTACCCTCCCAATCAACGCAAACCACTGGCGTGGTTTCTGTCTTCTGTTCAACAAACTGAAAACAAACACATAACTCGTACAACAAAAATAGAAGATTTCATAAGAATGCGTGAACAACGTGATGCACAATTAAATCAACCTAAACTTATTATTCCATCCATACAAGTCAATATTCGGGCAGGCAATTTCCCAGAGCCTGAATCTAATGGATGCCGTTATTTGAAAATTCCTCTCAATAAACTTGGGAAAGGGTTTTAATAGACTGTTAACGATAAAGTAACAATAGGAATTAGGGTTTAATTAACCTTTTTGCTGTGTTACAATCATTGCCACTATTGGTTAAGGAGGCCAATTATAATAAAAAAACTCCTAATTAATAAAAACTAGAAAGTTACTTAAAGGCGTGTTTGAGCACTGGGGAACAAGCACAAATTTAGTTTAAAACAATCATATAAATTAAAATAGAGGAATAAACATGAGTCATATCGTCGTATTAGGTGCAGGCATTGGTGGCGTTCCAGCCGCTTATGATTTGCGCAAAGAATTAAGTAAAGAACATCAAGTGACATTGGTCAATAAAGGTGAAAAATTTTGTTTCACTCCTTCCAATCCATGGGCTGCAGTCGGCTGGTCAAAATCAGAAAAAATTTCAGTTGATTTAACCAAATACATGAAAAAGAAAAAAATTGATTTTAAAACCAGTGGCGCTAAGAAAATTGATGCTGCAAATAACAAAATGATTTTAGATGACGGTGAAGTCGTAGAATACGATTATTTAGTTATTACCACGGGGCCAAAATTGGCCTTTCACGAAGTCGAAGGTTTGGGTCCAATTGATGGGCACACGCAATCTATTTGCACATTGGAACACTCCGAACAAGCGTGGGAAGAATACCAAAAGTTTTTAGAAAATCCTGGCCCGATTGTTATTGGAGCCGTCCAAGGGGCGAGTTGTTATGGTCCTGCATATGAATTTGCGATGATTGTTGATACAGACTTACGTAAACGCGGCATTCGTGATCAAGTGCCAATGACATTTGTTACGGCAGAACCCTATATTGGACACTTGGGATTAGGCGGTGTAGGTGACTCAAAAGGGCTAATGGAATCGGTTATGCGTGATAGGCATATTAAATGGATTACCAATGCTAAAGTAGACAAAATTGAACAAGGAAAAATGTTTGTTACCGAAGTTGACGGTAAAGGTGAGGATTATAAGAAGCACGAACTTGATTTTAATTTTTCCATGATGCTTCCAGCCTTTTTAGGTGTGGATGCAGTGATGGATGTTGAGGGTTTGAATAACCCACGTGGATTTGTATTAATTGATGAACACCAAAGAAATCCAAAGTTTAAAAACATCTATTCAGCAGGTGTTTGCGTTGCAATTCCACCAGTTGAGGCAACACCCGTACCAACAGGCGCACCCAAAACGGGATACATGATAGAATCAATGGTAACGGCTGCTGCAAAAAACATTAAGGCAGAATTAGAAGGCAAAGAACCTTCTCATAAAGCAACGTGGAATGCCATTTGTTTAGCAGATTTGGGGGATACGGGTGTGGCTTTTGTTGCATTACCTCAGATTCCTCCTCGTAACACAACATGGGCGAAAAAAGGCAAATGGGTGCATTTAGCTAAAATCGCTTTTGAAAAATATTTTATGCGTAAGGTCAAAACTGGATCAACAGATTCTTTGTTTGAGCGATATATCTTGGGCATGATGAAAATTAAGAGACTAAAGTAAGTTGCAAAATTATGCCTAAGAAGGATTTGATTACCTTTCTTAGGCATAAATATTTGACACTTCATAGCTATAATGGGAAATAATAAATAGGGTAATATATGAGAACATCATCTCGAATTGGACATAACAACCTCATAACCAGTAGTCTAGTTCCTTTTCAAAGTTGTTTGGAAAAATCGCTTTCAATAGCTTGTGAAAAGACTCTGGAGAACTTGTT
Source organism: Lysobacterales bacterium (assembly GCA_026988115.1). Classification (GTDB taxonomy): domain Bacteria; phylum Pseudomonadota; class Gammaproteobacteria; order Xanthomonadales; family Marinicellaceae; genus NORP309. The sequence goes on from JALSLV010000118.1 coordinate 5,021, forward strand.
TCTGCAAGCAGAAAATGCATCCTCGAATCAGCAAGAAACCCAATTGTTTGAGCAATATAATGCGTTAAAGAAGAACCAAAGCTATATTATAAATGTATTGGGTGATATTACCAAGAGTATGCCAGATAGCATAACTGAACAAATTAGTTTATCCAATGATGAAATTAGCTTGTCTTTAGTTGAAGATGAGGAGTTGGAAATTAGCTTGGCTTTTACACAGTTAGAATCGGTATTAGATATCAGATTCTCCAATTACCTCTATGCACTTGAGAAGAGACTAAAAATTCTTTTTGCTTCTCGAAATATAACTAAAGCCAATATGCCTTTCGGTGTTACTTCAATTTGCTGGATATACAGTCAGACCCTTGAAGTGCTAGAAGCAAATATATTGACTAAGGTATCAATAATAGAAATTTTGAAAAAGGAATTGAATAAAAATTTACACACATTGTATGATATTATTGATAAAAAGTTTGTTGATGCTGGAATCTTACCCAACATTAAAAAGAAAGTGGCCAAACCGCATGCGGGCAAAAATAAGCGTGTTGGTCAGGCGCAAGGGGATTCTCATGGCTTAAATCAACAACAAGACCAACCCAACACACAACAAACCAATTCACCTGCATTAGATACCAGCAATGTTTTTCATGGAACACAAGGAGAAACGGGAGGCTTAGGTGACCCAGCAAATTCTTCTGAATTGGTTAAATCCATTTTTGATTTGATGAATCAAAGCAGAATGCAAAGCAGTCAAAGCAGTCAAGGAAACCAAGCATCAAATATAGATAATACAACGATGGATCAAACTCTTAATAATTTATCAAAAGTAACCAGTGTAGCTGCTGGCGGAACTGAAATAGATAAATTAAAAGAAATGATTTTAGATGACGTTAAAAATGAAACGGGAATTTATTACCCAACTTTAACGCCTCAACAACAAAATTCCTTTGATGTGATGGGCATGTTTTATGAACAAGTCAAAGCAGATAACTCGATTGATGGAAATATTTTATCTTCTCTTAATGCCATAAATATACCATTAATTCGAACGTCTATCACAGACGAGCAATTTTTTAATAACCCAAGCCACCCAGCTCGACAATACCTAGAAAAATTGATTTATGCCGCACAAAAATGGCATGGAACATCTGTAGTCAAAAAACTGCATCAGTTTAGTTCAAGTGTTGCCAGTGAGTATGATGGCACACCACAATCTTTTGACATGGCGAATGAAGATTTAGAAAGTTACTTGCGTTTAACAGAAAGACGAGCAAAAAAGGCAGAAGAAAAGTGGGTAAATGCAGCAAAGGGTAAAGAAAAATTAAATATATCACGCCACAAGGTTGAAGAAGTGGTTGAAAATGTTGCAAAAAATGCCGTGCCAGAATTTGTCCAAAATGTAATTAAATACGTCATTCAGGATTCTCTAACGTTATCCTTGCTAAGGCATGGAGAAGATTCAGAACAGTGGCATACCAATATAAATGCCTCAACAAATATTGCTAAAATGGCAAACCCTGAATTAATTAAAGAGTTAACACCAAAACAAAAAATTGAGTCACTGCATCACCTAGATCAAACAATGGACGAGTTGGGTTTTTCAGAAAATGACAGATCTAGAACTTTAAACAACATTAAAGAATGTGCCAATGCAGCGACTGCAGGTACGTTAACTAAAGACATAAAACTATCAGAAGTAGCGACAATCAATAAAAATAAAACCAATGCTAAAAAAGCGGGTTCTGTTAAGTTAGAAGAGTTAAGAGATCTTACTGAGGAAGAAAAGACGGAATTGACCAAAATTCGTTTAATGCCCTATGGAACATTGTTTGACTTTATTATTAATCAACAACGACAGAAAATAAGAAGAAAACTAAGTTGGTTTAGCCCTGTTAGTAATAAGGCACTGTTTGTAACGCTATTGGGCAGCAAACCTTATGAAAGATCCTTAAATGCAATAGCTATAGATATTGCAAGAAAGAACATTATTGTTGTCAAAAAAGAGAAGAAGAAATATTTTGATTCCGTATTGAAAACTATTTTTAAAAAATTACAAACAATAACATCTCCCTCTGCATCATAATCCACTATAATAAAAATAAAAATGAGTAAAGAATACAGAAAATCAAAAAGAGTCAAGCCAACGATAAAGATAGAAATTGTTGACTTGATAATTGGTACAGAATTTGGAGACATCTTAAATATATCCTCTGATGGATTGCTTGTTGCTTGTAAGTCTAGAGTTGAAGTAGGAGAGATGTTTCAGACAGAATGGAAGATTTCAGCGAGAGGCTTGAAAAACATTAATATTGGGTTGGAATGTTTATGGGCTGAAGTTCAATACACCAACTTATGCCTGTGCGGGTTTTCAATTATTGATATATCGCAAGATGATCAGAACATTCTTGATCGCATTATTGCTCAATCAAAAGAAATAGAAAATTAATATTAACCCCGCGGTATAATACCGCTTAGATTACTCTATCCAAACAGCGGTAGGTAATGGCTTCTAACACATGTTTTTTTTCTATACTTGAGCTTTTTTCTAAATCCGCAATAGTTCGAGCAACCTTCAAAATGCGGTGATACGCACGAGCTGAGAGTTTAAGTTTCTCCACTATGGATTCAAGCATAACTAAATTTTCTTCAGGAATATTCAAATACATGTCCATTTCTTGATTAGATAAATCTGCATTAGTTTTTCTTTGGTTTCGATCTAATTGGATATTTCTTGCTAGTTCTACCCGTTTTTTTACGCACTGACTTGATTCACCATCAGAGCTTTTTGTTCGCAGTTCTTTATAGGCAATTCGAGATACTTCCACATGCATATCAATCCTATCCAACAAAGGACCTGATACTTTGGCTCGGTAACGTTCGATTTGGGCTTGAGAACACGAGCATTCGCGCTCTTTATCACCCAAAAACCCACACGGACAAGGATTCATTGCCGCAATTAACTGAAACTTAGCAGGAAACTCGGCTTGTCGAGCGGCACGAGAAATGGTAATTTTCCCCGACTCCATCGGTTCACGCAAAACCTCCAAAACATGGCGAGAAAACTCTGGCAGTTCATCAAGAAATAAAACCCCTTGATGAGAAAGGCTAATTTCACCTGGTTTTGGGTTGGAACCACCGCCCACTAAAGCCACAGCCGAAGCGGTATGATGAGGCGCACGAAAAGGCGGAACAAACCAATTGTTAATATCAAAGCCTTGTCCTGAAATAGAGGCAATAGCCGCAGATTCAATGGCTTGATTTTCTGTTAATGCAGGCATTATGCCAGATAAACGGCTGGCTAACATAGTTTTACCTGTGCCAGGAGGACCAATAAATAGCAAATTGTGTGAACCAGCAGCGGCAATTTCCAAAGCTCTTTTGGCTTGGAACTGACCCTTAACTTCGGACAAATCAGAACAAGTAATTTTGTTAGGTCTTACAATGGTTTTGGCTTGTGGCAAAGCAGATAGTTGATTTAACCATGCACACACTTCGATTAAATTCAAAGCTGTTTTGCAAATGCCAGTGCTAATCAAAGCGGCTTCACAACCATTGTCAAATGGAACCACCAAAACTCGATTAGATTGGAATGTTTCTATGGCAATAGGCAAAACACCCTTAATCGAGCGAAGTTCTCCGCCAAGAGAAAGCTCACCAACAAATTCTGATTCAGTTAACCTATCACCAGAGACTTGTTCGGATGCTGCCAAGATGCCAATAGCAATAGGCAAGTCAAAACGACCGCCTTCTTTAGGCAAATCAGCAGGTGAAAGGTTTATAGTGATACGTTGTTGCGGAAAATCAAGATTGCTATTGATGATGGCAGCACGCACACGGTCTTTACTTTCTTTGACTGCAGTCTCTGGCAAGCCAACAATATTTAGGCCTGGCAAGCCCTTTGATAAATGCACTTCGACGCGAACCAAAGGTGCTTTAATACCATCTTGCGCGCGCGAATAGACTATAGCTAATTTTGACATCCTTGTTTCTCTATCCTTTTGTTTTATGACTTCTGTAAGTTCTTCAATTCAGTTTCAAGCATCTTAAGTTTTTCACGTGTTTTAGCCAAAACAGCCTTCTGCACGTCAAACTCTTCACGGGTAACCAAGTCCATCTTTTTTAATCCAGTGACCAAAACCGCCTTGGCATTGGTGTGAAACTCATCTCGAATGGTTTTAAGGTCTTGAGGAATCAATTCCCCAATTTTACTAACAACATCTTCTACGGCTTGTGGTTTAATCATAATCGTCTTAATTGAATTAAATAATACCGCCATTTTAACACAACCACAAAATTTAAGAATCAGAAAGCCACTATCAATTTGTAGGAAAACGCCTATAATCATGATTTTAAATAACACCAATGCGAGACAAACCATGAAAATGATAAATGCCATAATAAAACCATTCAAACTTGATGTAGTCCGAGAAGCACTAGAAGAAATTGGCATAACAGGCATCACTGTGACCGAAGTCAAAGGATTTGGACGACAAAAGGGTCATTCAGAGTTGTACCGAGGAGCAGAGTATGTAGTAGATTTTTTACCAAAGCTCAAGTTAGAAATTGCGGTCACGAATGAAATGTCCGACAAAGTTATCGAATCCATTATGACTAGTGCCAACAACAATAAAGTTGGTGATGGCAAGATATTTGTTTACGATTTAGAAAAAGTTATTCGCATTCGCACGGGTGAACTTAATGATGATGCGTTGTAACTAGACTTTATGCTTATTTAGTGCATTAAAAACAAGGAACCCAAACCTAAAAAGGAGACATAACCAACAATATCGGTAACGGTTGTTAACACCACACCGCCTGCTATGGCTGGATCAATGGATAACCGTCTTAAAATCAAGGGCACAACAACACCTGCAATTGCCCCAGCGATAAGGTTGATGGTTAGTGCCATGGCGATAACTAAGCCGATATTCCAGTCTTTAAACCATAAAAATGTGATAACAGACAAGACAATTGCCCAGATAAAACTGTTAAAGATGCTGATGAAAAATTCACGTGAGAGCAGGCTTTTGGCATTTCCTAAGCCAACTTGTCCAGTTGCCATGCCACGTATCATAAGGGTTAAGGTTTGTGAACCAGCAATTCCGCCCATAGAGGCAACAACGGGCATTAAGATTGCCAGTGCTACTATGTGTTCTAAGGTGTCGGCAAAAAAGCCAATGGCATAAGCCGCTGCTAACGCCGTTAATAAGTTGATACCAAGCCATACGGCTCGCCTTTTAGATGAAATAAGAACGGGTGCAAACATATCGTCTTCTTCATCAAGACCTGCCATACGCATAACAGTCTGTTCGGATTCATCACGTATGACATCAACAATATCATCAACTGTAATGCGCCCAATGAGTGTATTTTGTTCATCAACCACTGGAGCAGAAATCCAATCGTGGTGCTCAAAATCTTGTGCCACTTCACTGGCAGGTGTGGTGGCTAAAATGGCAGGTGACTTTAAATCAAGAATGTCTGAGACTTTGGTGTTGGGGTCCTTGAGCAATAAATCATTAACATCAAGGCGTCCACGGTAATGGCCATCACGACCAACCGCAAATAAATCTCCCAAAGGATTGGGCAATTTCCCCCGCATGCGCAAATAGCGTAAAATAACATCAATGGTGACATCAGGGCGTATGGTAATGACATCGGGATTCATCAACCCACCTGCAGAATTTTCAGGATAAGATAAGGCGCGTTTAAGTAGTTCGCGGTTATTTTTATCCATAGAAAGAAGCAGTTCATCGGTAACTTCTTTGGGTAAATCTTCAATAATATCGGCTAAATCGTCCAGTTCCAAGTCGGATGTGGCGTCCACCAACTCATGATTTTCCATTTGTGCGATAAAGTCATTACGGACTTCATCGTGCAGATGAACAAGAATTTCACCACTGTGTTCAGAATCAACCAAATCCCAAACCTTAAGGCGTTTGGTTTTGGGCAAAGACTCAAGAAAAAAAGCAATTTCAGAGGCTGGCAACGAGTTAATCATGCGCTCAACTTCGTGCAAGCGATTGTCATCGAGTGCAGCGTTGAGAACTTGAATCTCTTTTTCGGTTGCTTCGTTTGGAATGGCTTGTGACATAAGATTTATTTATTACTGTATTTCGGGTATTATAGGCTAGTTTTTAACAGAGATATAGCAAGGAAATGACAAAACTGTCTTTTGAGCCCATGAGATTGTCGGATTTAGATGCGGTAATGCAAATTGAGAAGAAAAGCTATCCCATTGGTTGGTCAAAATCAGTTATGCGCGATTGCATTCAATCGGATTATCACACCATTGTTTTAAAAAAAGACAAAAACATTATTGGTTTTGGTATTGTTATGACGGCTTTGGATGAGGCTCATTTGCTTAATATGTGCATTGATTCGGATTGTCAGGGTAAGGGTTATGGTCGGAAGTTGTTGAAATATTTAGAAAATATTTGCATTTACAACCGCACTAAAGTGTTTTTGTTAGAAGTTAGAGAATCAAGTCCTGTGGCTCAAGCTTTATACCAATCTTTTGGTTTTATACAAATTGGTTTGCGCAAAAATTATTATAAAAAGCCCAAAGGAAGAGAACACGCCATTGTCATGCATAAAATTCTGTAATCAAAGGTGACATCTGTTAAAATTCGTCTTTTCTAAATCTTTGAGAGCTTTTTTGCGTTATTCTCTGTTTTTGTTAATTCTATTGTTGAGTTCTTGTCAGATATTCTCTGGACGTAAAGGACAACCTGCGCAGGTTAAAGACAGTTCAATCGACCAAAGAATTAACCCGCCCAATCAAGAAAAATCCGTTATTGAAACGGTGCCGTTGATGAATGATGCGGTGAAGAGTTTGTTCGCATTGGCTCAACAAAATTTCGAACAAAATCACTTTCAAAAGGCCTTGTCGCAATTACAACGCGCTTACCGAATTCAACCAAATGCACCCGAAGTAACGCAATTAATGGCGGAAATCAACCTGCACCAAGGTGATGCCCAACATGCTTACTATTGGGCCACTATTTCCACTCAAAATTCACCTGCAAAAGGCAAAATTTGCGAAAAATCATGGAGAATACTGGCGCTAGCAGCTGATATTTTAAGTGATGAGGCTAGCCAAGCGATGGCACTGGAAAATAAAGAACGCTGCGTTGTTAAAGCGCCCAATAGATTTTAACCCATGAGTGTAGTTGATGTCTTAGGTGAAGAAGGGATTTTCGCTAAAAAATTTAAAAACTTTAAAGCCCGCCAAATGCAAGTGGAATTGGCAGAAAAAATTGAGCAAACCATACAAGACAATGGCACACTTATTGCAGAGGCTGGCACTGGCACTGGCAAGACCTTTGCTTATTTGGTTCCAGCTATTTTGAAGAATAAAAAAACCATTGTTTCTACTGGAACAAAAAACCTGCAAGAACAATTGTTTTACCGTGATTTACCAAAAGTGTTAGAAATCATGGAACTCAAGCCTAAAATTCGCTTACTTAAAGGGCGTTCAAATTATTTGTGCCATCACCGCATGTACAGCGCATTGCATTCACGCATTGCCCACAATCCAGACTTAGCAATTCCATTGCACATTATAGAAAAATGGTCACACAAAACCAAGGTTGGTGATAAAGCTGAGCTTGAAGACGTGGCAGAAAACGACTTAATTTGGCGACATGTCACCTCTAATGCTGATAATTGCCTAAGCACAGAGTGTCCCAGTTATACCGAATGTTTGGTGATGAAAGCTCGACGTCGAGCCATGGAAGCTGATATTTTAGTGGTTAATCACCATTTGCTTTTTGCCGACATGGCGTTAAAGCAGGAAGGTTTTGGGGAATTGTTGCCCGATGCAGAAGTTATTATTTTGGATGAGGCTCATCAAGTTCCAGAAATAGCCTCGAAATTTTTTAGTCAATCTTTTTCATCCTATCAGTGCCAAGATTTACTCAATGACTGCGCCAAAGAAGCAGGAGAAGTTTCGGGCGCATTTGCCGCAATTACAGCAGAACATAAGGGTGTTGAACAATCCTTACGGGATATTTACCTGCAATTTACAGAAGTCAAGGATACCAATACATTGGTTTCTTTATTGGAAAAAAAAGCCAATGCCGAACACCTTGAATTGTTGCAAAATTCTTTGCAAGAATTGGCCGCAGTATTAAAGCCATTGGCCTCCTCATCCAAGGGGCTAGAGTCATGCTTTATGCGAGCAGAGGCGTTAGTTGTGTTTATGAGTGAAATTTTAGGCAAATTAAGTGCAGACTTTATTTATTGGTACGAAAACCGCAACAAATATTTTATTTTTCACAAAACGCCGTTAGATATTTCGGATCCACTAACAAAGTTCCGCAACGAAAATAAGGCCGCATGGATACTTACTTCTGCGACATTGGCAGTCAATCAATCTTTTGGGCATTATAAAAAGGAAACAGGTTTTATCGACAGCGAAACCATGCTGGTTGATAGTCCTTTTGATTACGAAAACAACGCCCTGATTTACGTGCCAAAAGAAGTGCCAGATGCCAATGATTTTAACTTTACTCAAGCAATATGCGAACACCTATTGCCGATGATAAAGCAGACCAAAGGTGGTATCTTCTTTTTATTCACCAGTCACCGAGCGTTAAATAAAGCAGCCGAATTTTTTCAAGACAAATTGGATAAACCTTTGTTTGTTCAAGGGCAAGGCTCGCGCCATCAGTTATTGGCAGATTTTAGCGACTCAGGCAATGGTGTTTTATTAGGTGCTGCCAGTTTTTGGGAAGGGGTTGATGTGGCAGGTGATAACCTTTCATGCGTTATAATCGACAAACTGCCCTTTGCTCACCCTGATGATCCAGTTTTACAAGCACGAGTTAATAAAATTGTCGAAAATGGTGGCAACGCTTTTTTTGATTACCAACTGCCCAAAGCAATCATAACCCTTAAGCAGGGTGTTGGCCGCCTCATTCGTTCCGAAACAGATAAGGGTATCTTAGTAATTTGCGACAAACGCATTATTTTTAAGTCTTACGGCAAACAATTCATCAACAGTTTGCCAAAAATGCGAAAAACCACACAGGTAGACAAAATCAAAATTTCCTTTTCAAAAATTTAAGTTGTATTTCGATTGTTTCTATAGTGGGATTTGGGGAAGTAGACAACCTTTAGCAAGAAACTATGGATTTCATTGTTTTTATAAAAAATGACTTTTTGAAAACTAGACAGGTAAACATACGAAAATCAGGGTTAATTGGGAATTAGGTTAAAAATTTGTTAAAAACATTAAAACTCTCTTTTTTTTACAGGTTTAAAATGTTATTATTGAGCCCAATAGACAGGAAATCTACTAAATTATAACTTATTAAGAGGAAACTCATGGAAAAATTTTTGGAGAACAACAAATGAAAATAAAACGTAATCCGATTGCTTCGGCAATTAAAATAGCTTTATATTCTAGCTTAATAGCATCTGCATCTCTTGCGGGAGTTGCTATGGCACAAGAAGAAAACGAAGGAGAAAAGACTGAACTTGATAAAGTAGTTGTAACAGGCTCAAGAATTTCTCGTGCTCAAGTTGAAGGAGTTGAGCCTATATTAACAATAACGCGTGAAGACCTTGAGGACTCTGGTTTTGCATCGGTTGCTGATGTGTTGCGTTCAAATGCATACAATAGTTTTGGTTCATTACGTGAAGCATCTGGTAGTTCTGCACAGGGTCAAGCAACATTGAGCTTGCGTGGAGTTGGATCAGGAAGAACATTAATTTTAGTTAATGGTCGTCGTATGCCTGGTTCTCCGGTGCTAAATGGACAAATTCAAAACTTGAACACCATACCCTTTGCAGCGGTTGAGAGAATTGATATTTTATCTGATGGTGCTTCGGCTATTTATGGATCTGATGCGATTGGAGGTGTAGTAAATATCATTTTAAGAAATGATTATGAAGGCGCATCTTTTACTGTTCGTTATGATGACCCAACCGAGCCAGGTGCGCAGCAACAAGGTTATTCCGCTATTTTTGGTGGCAGCAGTGATAGAGCTCGTTTTACCCTTTCTATAGAAACAGACTCTAAAGATATTATCTTTTCAAGAGACCGTGACTATTTAAGAAATAGCTTTTTAGGTGGCGATGCTAATGACATAAATAACTATACGGCAGTTTCAATCAACTCACGTACAATTTGGGACGACGGTTTCAATCTAACTCCAATGGTACAAGGTGCGGTTGGAAGTGATGTTTGTTCTGTATATGGAGCGGGTTTTTTGCCAAATGTTTTGTTTGATTCAACATTCCCTACAGATAGTATGTGTGCTTACGATTACACCAAAATTTCTGCTGAAACTGCATCAGTTGATAGGTTGTCTTTCTTTGCTAATGCAGAATATGATGTAAATGACACAACTACTGCTTTTGCACAGATTATATCTTCACGAGTAGAGACGTTTGGTCGTTATGCACCTGTTGCATCTGGTTTAGTTAGATGGACCGGTCCAGATTTGCCAGAAACAAATATTAATTATGGTGGACAAAATTACACATTAAATCCATTGATGAATGGCTGGTTCTATACTTATCGTTTTGACTTTACAGGTGCTGGTCGTGATACAACACAAGTTGACTATCAAATGGATGCTCAAGTTGGCATGAGAGGTTACAACTATGGTGTTGAATGGGAGTTTAATTACCAATATGATTTGTACGATCTTCAAGAATGGGGTGATGGATATGTTAATGAACTGGGTTTGCGTGATGCAGCTCAAAATGGTTGGGATCCAAGACATCCAGATCAATTAGGGTTATACAGTGATTTTGTAGCACAAATGCGTGAAAATTCAAACAGACGTGCTCAGATGAAAATGCAGCGTTTTGAGTTCGGTGGGCAATTTGATGTGGCGACAGCTTCTGTTTTTGTCGGCGGAGAATTTCGTACTGAAGACTATTTTGATCAGGCACAAGCACAAAATGAGGCAGGTTTAATTAGAGGAACAGCAGGCGGATCATCAGCTGGTTCAAGAATTGCACGAGCTATCTTTGTTGAGGCGATGCAACCAGTTGGGGAACAAGTAGAAATTACTGGTGCTCTAAGGTATGATAATTATAGTGATTTCGGTAGCAATGTTTCAGGTAAACTTGGTTTGAGATACGCGCCAACCGACAACTTATTATTTAGAGCTACTTACGGCACAGGCTTTAGAGCGCCTTCTTTAGATGAGCTAAATCAATCACCATCATTCAGCGCAACTAGTGGTAGAGATGTTGTTGCATGTCAAGCTGCTGGCATTGAATTTGCAGATTGTAGAGCCAGACAATGGGATACATTTATAGCAGCAAATAAAAATTTAGACCCAGAAACTTCTAACCAATTTTTAATTGGTGGTGTAGTGGATTTATCTGACTGGGCTGGGTTTGACATGTCAGTTTCTTTAGATTATTATTATACTGAAGTTGAAGACTTAGTGACTACTATAGCTGGTACTACATTGTATTTTGCAGAGTTAGCAGGTCAATTAAATGAATTGAATGCAGCAACAAATGGTGGTTGTACTTATAACATTGAAAGATCTAGTTCGGGTAGACTGGTAAGGTCTGATGTTTGTGCAATTAACTACGGTAGTTTTGACACATCAGGGCTAGACTTTAGGTTGACAATGAATTTTGATTTAGGAAATGCTGGTATGCTAGGTTTCCGTCATCAAACGAACTATGTTCTGGATTATAATACACAGGATTATATTGGCGGGCCACATGTTGATAACACAAATCGCAGGGGTTTACCAACGTTTAGATCAAATTTTGATTTGGATTGGACATATGGTGATCATAAAGTTGCTTTAAGCTCATATTATATCCCTTCGCAAAATTTTGGTTCTCAACCTCAGCCTGATTTTGATTTAGGTAATCCAGACACGTATTTTAATGTTGGTATTGGACCGGATGTTGATAGTTACTGGAATCATAACTTGGCTTATACGTACAGCAGTCCTTGGAACTCTAGAATTCAAGTTGGTGTGAGTAATTTGACAAATGAATCACCAGTTCTTGATGCTAATCTAGACACTGATACTTCATTATATCCACTTAAGTCCAGAGCTTACTATATTCAATTTACACAAGATTTCTAAATAAGAATTTATTAAGCTACAAATAAAAAGAGTCTCAATTGAGGCTCTTTTTTATGCTATAGATTTGAGATCTAATAAAGAGATATATGATAAAATAAATTCAACATTACTAATAAGAAATAAACATGACAAATAAAACTGAATATCTAAGAGCTTTTTATACTCCCATTATAGCCAATAGAATTAACCTTAAGCAATCTGAGTACGATGCTATAAATAATCTTTTGTTGAAGCTTGAAATGGAAAAGTGGGAAAATCAACAACCATCTCAAATAATTGAAAAAGACGTTTACGAAAGCCCTCATAGATTGTTTCAAAGAGAAGAGTATGAGATAAAGAATATAGCAACTAAAATTACTAACCAAGTTTTAGATGTGGTCTGTAAACTAAATAATTATACTGGCATACAAAAAAGCAACTTACTAACATACGCGGCTTCATGGTTTCATATAACTAGAAAGGGTGGCTTTGTACAACCACATAATCATCCAAATGCATCTTGGAGTGCAGTGTATTGTACGGATAGTGGAGAAGATGAGAATACTAAAACAGAAACTGAGCTTGTTTTAATGAACCCAGCTATAATACCTATGTATATAGATGCTGGAAATGCTAATATTAATTTACCAGCAGCTTCGGATACAATAAGGTTTAAATTAAAGGCAGGAGATTTACTTATATTTCCATCCAATCTAATGCACTTTGTTACACCTCATTTATCATCAAGGGAGCGTATTACAATTGCAGTAAATTTTTGGTTTAGTTTGAAATAATAGAGAGTTTTATGAATAAGAATAAAAAACATTGGCAAAACTACTGGGATTCAGGAGCTCTGACTTCATTACCTCAAGATTTTAAAGCAAATTATGACGGTGAAATATATGATTTTTGGTACAAGCATGTATTAACCTTCAAGGAGAACTCAACAGTTGTTGATATCTGTACTGGCAATGGGGCAATTGCTTTAATGATAAAAAATATTGCAAACGTTCTAAATAAAAACATAACAGTTATTGGAATTGATGCCGCGAAGATAAATCCAGTTAACGTTGCAGAAATACAACATCAGTTTAAAGAGTTAGTTAATAATGTTAAATTTTATGGGAATACACTTATTGAGGAAATTGATACAGTTATAACCTCTAAAGTTGATTATGTGGTTAGTCAATACGGTATCGAGTATTGTAAAGTAAATAAGGTCGCATTAAAAATAAATAAAATTTTAAAAAAAAATGGAAAGCTAATATTTATATCACACTCTCCAGATTCTGATATATATAAATACATGAAATCAGAACAGAGTGATTTTAAAAAAATAAAAGAGCTTGGGATTTTTAAGTTGTTTAATAAATTTGTTGAAAATAAAGAAAAACCGCTTAATTTTAAATTTAAACTAGAAAACAAACTAGATGAAATAGAAAAAGTTTTTGGCAATAAGTTGAATAGCTTTGTTTATGAGTGGGTTCAAATAATTCAGATGTTGATTAGAATGCCAAAACATACACTGCTTGCAAATAAAAAACAGATTAAAGAATTTTCCTTGATGCACATATACGGAAGAAAAAGGGCTGATGATTTAATTGCTGTCTCAAAAAAAATAATTAAAAATCCTAAGTGGTATAAAAAATTCTCAAAAAATGGGTTGAAATTAATAGCTACTGATGAATTGCTTTATAAAGATCATCATAAAATAGGCAATTACTTTGAATTTAAAAAAAAATAATGAGAGTTTAGAATTAAACTATAAAAAGCAACTTATTAATCAGTGCAGTCATTATCTAGTCCTTTAACGTTTGTTAATCTGGACATTTGAACAAAGTTTCTTCCAAAATAATTAAAATCTGAATTTGGACTCCATGATAGGGTTATGTTGTTATTGTCTTGCTTTACTATTTTTATTTCCCCCCAATTTAATAAATTGTTTTGATTTGTATCAAAGTTTGGTGGGAAATTATTATTAGAAATAGAAATAGCCTCTAGTGTCGCCTGATTTCCTGTTATGTTACCTGTGCTAAGTAGCCAAAATTGATTTCCTTGAGTGTCATATGTAAACCATGTCACTAAAAGCCTTTCAGCTAAATCACCAAGAACTTCAACAATGATTCCGTGTCCAGATTGGTCAGTATTATAAAAGGATCCATTTAAACATGAATCAATATCACTTGTATTAGTTACATAAGATGAAGGTTTAGTAATTTTAATTAGGTCAATTTCTCCATTAGTAAATCCATCATATTGAGTTTCCCAACTAGCGTGGGCAGATTCAAGAGAATCAAAGTTCAAGTGAAGTTTACCCCAAATATTGAGAGAAACATCAGAAGGATCAAAATTCGGTGGAAATGAGGCATTATCGGTGATGTATAAATCAACTGAAGAAGTACCTTTGTTGAGTGCCCCTGTGCCTGTTAGCCAAATGGGGTTTCCGTCATGGTTTGCATACCATGTAGCATAAATTGTAGGAGAAGAATTTTGATAAGATTGTATCACTTGAATTTGAATTCCGTGACCTGACTGATTTGCATTGTGCCAAATCCCATTAAGATTTGGGTAGTAGTATTGAGTAGAGGTTAAAACAAAATCAATTCCAGAAATGTTTTGATTAGAAAGTCCTATTAAATTTGCAGTTGAGGGAGAACAATCAGAGATTCCGCAACTATGATCTGGATAAACTTGATTGATGTAATTTGGGTGCTTTGTTACAATGTGGTAATTATTTGGTTTAAGGTTGTTTAAATAGTATTTCCCTGTCACATCACTGTAAGTGCTGGCTAGAATTATATTGTCATCAGAGTAAGCTAAAACCTGAATGTTATTTAATGGGTCTGATGTAATACTATCAATAATTTTACCTGTTATTGTGTATGGTTTATTTACAATCAAGTGTTGGTTTACTGCAACATTGTCGAGAATCTGAATAGTGTCATCTGGCCAAGTAATTGTGATATGATCAATAATAGTATTGTTAGCAAGTCCAAAATGTTGGGTGGTTGGGATTCCTGAAAAGGTTCCGCCCGATAGAATTTGCCTTGTTTGTGTAGTTGAACCAGTTGTAACTTGAATTTTAGCACCGATAGAATCAATATTTTTATTGTGTTGCTTAAGTTTAATACTAAGAAAATTATTGTCATTATCTAGGTTGTTCTGGAAAAACTTTGAAGGTTGTTGACTGTTGTTTATAAAAATGTCAATATCTCCGTCATGGTCATTATCAAAGCAAGCAATGGCTCTTCCCATACCAGTATCAATTAAGTTCACTGAGTCACTAATTTCTGTAAAAGTTCCATCTTTATTATTTAAAAACAACCTGGATGGATCGCTAATGAAATCAAGAGCATTTTGAAATCCATTAACTTGGAAAATGTCTAAATACATATCATTATTAAAGTCTGCAAAACATGTTCCCCATCCCCAAAACCCATTCTCTACATTAGATTGAAACGTAACGTCTTGAAAGTTGCCATTACCATCATTTTTAAACAACCTATTTCCCGTCTCTCCCCAGTGTTGAGGTTCTACGGTTCCATCCTCATCGTAGATAGCAGTAACAAACCAATCAAGGTCTCCATCATTATCATAATCGCCCACAGCAGCGCCCATTCCGTTTTCATCTGTGATTGAATCTGTTTGAACCTTAAGGAGATTGCCAGAAGTGTCGTTTATGAAATATTGAGAGCTTGAAAAATCACTTGTTAGTAGTAAGTCGACCCAGTTGTCATTATTAATATCAGCAAAAATTGGTGTAAAAGAGTTAATATAAGAATCAGAGTTAATCATATTACCTGTGGCATCAGTGAAATTTCCCGCTCCGTCATTCAACCAAAAAGCCTTAAAAGAATTAAGAATCCAATGAGATGTAAACAAATCTAAATCACCATCTTTATCCGTATCGGCAACAGCAAGACCAAAGGTAGGTATATTAGGGAACTGTGTATTTTTTTTCACAAAAGAATTGTTTCCATTATTAAGGTAGATAGCAATAGTGGAGGAGTCACCAACACCTCCAAAAATAAGATCTCTTTTTCCATCATTATTAATGTCAACTATAAGAGGAGTTGAGGACTGAAGGTGTTCAGAACTAATGTTAAATTGAGTTGCTTGTTCTAGAAAAGTCCCATTTTTTTGAGAGATGAAAAGTTTGTTTGGGTTTATGTTGGTTCCATCAATATCTTTTGTTTCGCCAGTAACGACGAAAATATCATCCCAACCGTCGCCATTTATATCGCCAATTGCAATCCCTCCAGCAATTATTTGAGGGGCGTTGATTTCTACACTTGAATCATATCCATGAAGGTAGTTAATACCAATCTCTGAAGATTTTTCAATAAAATCCCAAGAATAAGAATGAGTAGAAAAAGCTAGTATTAAAGCGACAAGATAGTAATGGTTAATTTTCATTTTTAAAAGGAATTTAATTTAAGTAATTATATTATACATAAAATAACTGAAGAGTGGATAAAATAGTTAAAGCGTAAAATCTTTCTATGAGATTTTTAAAAATTTTCTAGATACATAACAAAAGAACTTAAAAACATATTGCATTGATGTGCATCCAAAACTCGATGGTCAATTGTTAATGAAACGTAACACATGGGTTTGATGCTCATCATGTCTTGCCCATTAATTTCAGTTACTACCACTCGCTTTTCCATTTTCCCAATGCCTAAAATAGCCGATTGGGGTTGATTGATGATAATGGGTGTAGCAATTAATGAACCGCTAACTCCATGATTGGAGATGGTAAATGTTCCATTTTGGACATCTTGTGCTGTTAAGGTTTTACTTCGTGCTTTATTGGTGAGGCGAGTGAGGTCTTTAGCAATACTAAGCAAGTCGCGATTTTCACAATTTTTTAACACAGGCACAATTAAGCCTTCATCATTTAAGGATGTACCAATGCCGATATTTATGGAGTTAAACAGTTCAATACTATCTTGGTGTAACTGCGAATTGATTAATGGCACTTCTTTAATGGCAATTGTTGATGCCGCAATAAAATAGGCAGTGAAAGTTAAGTTGGCTTTTTGTAGTAAGAATTTTTCTTTATTGGTGTTTCGGTGAGCAATAATAGTGGATAAATCTAAATTAAATACCGAAGTAACGTGGGGTGCTGTATGCAACAAGCTTTTTACCATGTGCTTGGCAATACTTTTACGCATGGCATTTAATGCTATAAGTTTACTGTTTTTGTTGGCATTTAAGCAGGGTTTGTTTTTAAGGTAGGAATGTATATCACGACTGGTTACTCGATGGTCTTTACCTGTACCGTGAATGTCTTTTATGTTGAGATTATGTTGCGTTAATAATCGACGAACGGCAGGAGAGCTTGCCTTGTTTTGTGCTGTTTTATTTTGTGTGTTAACTTCATGGGAGATAGCTTGGCTTGGGGTGGTTTGTTTAACAGTTGAATCTTTGTTGTGAATGCTGGAATCAATAACCCCTAAAACCATGTCGCCTTGTATTTCATCACCTGTTGTTAAGTTGATTTTTGTTAATACACCAGATGTGGGGGCGACTATTTCCATCATGACTTTGTCGGTCTCTAGTTCTACCAGTGGTTCATTTATTTCAATAAAATCACCTTCTTTAATCAGCCATTGGGCAACTGTAGCGGTAGTTCCTTCTCGCTGTTCTTCATCTAAGACAATATTTACTAAACTCATTAGGCTTTATCCAATTCAAGAATAGCAAGCAGTATCTTTTCAGTAGTCGGCACAACCGCATTCATGAGGTTTGGTTCATGTGGGTTGCCAATATCTGGCATAGCAAGGCGTTCAATGGGTGCATCTAAATCATAGAAGGCCTCTTTTGCGAGAGTGGCAGCGATTTCGGCTCCAAACCCTGCAGAAATATTGTCTTCATGAACAATAAGGCAGCGGTTGGTTTTTTTAACAGAGTCCAATACCATGTCTTTGTCCCACGGGCGTAAAGTTCGCAAATCAATTAAATCAATGGGCAGTCCGGATTGTTCAACGGCCTTATGGCAGCGATGAACCATTCCACCCCATGTTACAACCGTTAAGTGGTTTCCTTGAGTGATTTTGTTGGCTTGACCAAAAGGGATAATGTATTGATCGCCAGGGTATTCGCGACGAGCCCAAACATGATCAAGCATTTTGCGGTGCTCAAAAAAAATGGTTGGGTTGTTATCTCTCAGTGCATAACGCAATAACCCAACAGCATCTTGTGCATTGGATGGCATGGCAACTTGCCAACCAATAGCATGCACCCATTTAACTTCGGCTGTTTGCGAATGCCACGGATCACCGCAGCCAAAATAACCACCAGCCATACGCACCACCATGGGCGCGGCAAATCGGTTGTTGGTGCGCCAACGCATCGAACCAATGTCATTGAGTTGTTCTTCTGCTGGATCGGCATATTTTCGAAATTGAATTTCTGGCACTGGCAACAATCCAGCAAGAGAGATACCAAGAGCACGCCCAATAATGCCTTCTTCCGACAAGCTGGTGTCAAAAACACGTTGTTTGCCGTGTTTTTCTTGCAAACCTAAAGTAACGGCGTGGACACCGCCTTTTGCACCAATATCTTCGCCAAAAACAAGCATTTTTTTATTGTTTTGCAGTTCGAAGTCTAGGGTTTTACGAATGGCTGTAACCATGTTGATGCGACCAGGGTGTGCTATGATTTCTTCAGATGAAGGGGGGAAAGCAGGTTTGCTTAAGTGAATTCCGCCTTGTTGTTGTAGTTGCATAACGCCACCATTATCGTATTCGCAAAAGGTATTGGTGGTAATGTCATCTGGGTTAGCAAAGGGTTTGTTGTCGGCTTTGATAAAAGCTTGATTAACAATTTTGTTGGCAGATTTTTCCAGCTCATTCCACTTATCTTCTGTCATTAAATCCTGTGAGAAAAGGTACTTCTTTAATTTTGGCAGTGGGTCATGGCGTTGTTCAAATGAAATGCGTTCAGCCGACTTGTAGCCTTGGGTATCTTGAGCAGAATGTCCGTTAAGACGAGGGACAGTTAACCGCAATAATACCGGTTTTCTATCAAATCGAACCACTTTGTGAGCTTGTGCAACCAAATCAACAACTTGTTCAGGGTTTGTGCCATCACCACTAAAAATAGTCAGTCCTTTAAAGCTTGCTAAATTTTTTGCAATATCTCCGCCAGGTGTTTGGAAATCTGAGGGCACAGAAATACCATAGCCATTGTCTTCGATATAAAACAATTGGGGCAACTGTTGTGTGGTAGCAATGGTTAAAGCAGACCAAAACCCATTGGTGGCAACTGAACCATCTCCACCTAAAACCAAACCAATGGCATCTTTCCATTTGTGGTTATTAAGCACTTTATAGTGGTATTCTGATGCTTGTGCCCAGCCAGAAACAGGAGTGTATTGTGCGCCCACACCGCCACTCATGGGTAAGATGCAAGCGCCATCATGTTTGGGGTTATTAAAAACAACACCAATGTCACGCCCATCAGAAAAGCCACCTTGTTTCATCATGGATGCTTCCAGTGCCATCTCTGGAGGCAAACCCATTGCCAATAATAAGGGGCGAGAACGGTAATAACCAGAAACAGCATCTTTTTGACCAATTAAACACTGACCTAAAATGATTTGTGCCATATCGTGACCGCGTGCAGAAAATTGATACAATACTTTTTTGTTCTTAACTAAGGTAAACTCCTCTAAGTCATCAAGAGTGCGTGAAATGAGTAGTTTGAGTGTTATTTCATTCCAATCAAAAGACAATGAAGTATCAAAATTTTCGGCGGTATTCATAGTTATTATTGTTAGATTTATTAATAAAACATTATGTAACAATCTAATAGAAATGTGCTTGCTAAATATGCTTTAAAATAACGTAAAATAGCAATAAAATTATGATATACTGCCAAACAATAAAAGATAATTGCTTAATATGGATAAATACGACATTAAACTACTCGAAGAAATACAGCGTAATGGGCGCATCAGTAATAAAGAACTTGCTCAAAAGGTTAATCTGTCCTCCGCACCGTGTTGGCGAAGAATGAATGCCTTAGAAGAACAAGGCTATATAAAAAGTTACACAGCACTTTTGAATAAGGAAAAAGTTGGGTTAACCATTACCGCATTTGCACACGTGAGCTTAAATGATCACCACGAAGACACGGTAGCAGAGTTTGATAATTCCATTGCGAAATGGCAAGAGGTACAAGAATGCCATGCAACCTCAGGTGGCTATGATTATTTATTAAAAATCACAACAGTTGATATGCTGGCTTATAACACATTTATGTACAATAAATTGCTAAAACTAAAAGGCATCCGTTCGGTTAATACCAGTTTCTCGATGGTGCAGAAAAAGGTATCCACACAGCTTCCACTGTCTCACTTGAGTTGAATTATTTAGACTTATTATGCGATAATAGCCAGATTATAACAAATTTAAGTTTTTTTAAAATCACATGCAATCTTTAAAGTTAATACAAGAACAAATGCTGAGTGTTGTCTCAGGCTCTGATGAATTTTACTCACTGGTAAGACAATTAGAACAAATGAGTGATGCAGGTGATATTGAAGCTGCCCTGTATTTGTCATGGGTTTATTCCCATCAAGGTGCATTGAAAGATTTTTCCCGAAAGTCTTTTTTGCTTTGTGAAAGTATAGCGCAAAAGACAGGGCATCCAGTGGCTCTTGAAAGAATGGCAGATTTATTATTATGGGGAGTTGGTTTAGAACAAGATAAAACACAAAGTTTTAAAATTTATGAAATGTTAGCACATAGGGGCATGTTGCCTCTAACAACTTTGGCTTATTTGCACTCTCAAGGCATTGGTACCCGAGTTGATGAATTTAAAGCATCGACTCAAATTATTTTATCAGCGGCTCAGGGAGATACACTTGCTTTTATGTTGTTATCTTATCGATATAAGGTTGGATTGGGCGTTCCAGTAAGTGGAGTGTTATCGTGTGCTTTTGCTGAGTTGGCATGTTTAAGAAAGTTTCCAGGAGCGTCTCAAAATAAAGAAATGCTAAAAGAATATTTCTCCTCAATACAGGAAGAAGAAATTCAAACCATGTCCAAAGCACTCAGAGAAAACATTGAATCACTTGCAAACAAGGTGGACTTACTTGCCCAAAGAGTATCACCACAGTCTCAAGAATTTTCACAAAAATATATGCAAACGGTCGTAGAAAATATAAGCAGTTTGGGCTTAAAAGAGCTTTCAGTCAATGCAGAGCTGCGTAGTGCTAACATCGAAACCAAAAGCAATAATGCCAGTGATGTAAGAGTGATTAGTCAATCACCGCATATACTAAAAGTTAATAATTTTGCTAGTTTTGAGGAATGCCAGTATTTAATTGCACAAGCTCAACCCATATTGGAAACCACCTTAACCCAGATTAAAAAACACATAGGTGTAGAAGTGGATGCATTTTCAGGAGAAAGTGCCATACTTTCAAACCGACAGACATCCCCTGTCAATAGAATAATTCAGCAACGTTTTGCAGATTTGTTAGATACCACGGTTGATAAATTTGAACCTATATCCGTTTTAAAATACTCTGTGGGTCATGAGTATGGATTGCATACGGATGCTTTTGATGAAAAACGCATTCAAGACCACAAGAGTAAAGGCGATTTTGGTGGACAGAGAATAACAACCAACCTTATTTATCTCTTACCAGCTATTGAAGGTGGACACACGTGTTATGAGTCAATAAATAAAAAAATTGCAGGGGAAACAGGAATGGCAATCATCCATTATAATGTTACAAGTGATAACAAGCCAGATCCAAAATCTTTGCATTTGGGTAAAGAAATTAAAAAAGGTGAAAAGTGGTTGTTGAGAACAGCCACTCGTCAATTTCCTTTATATGCGACAAATAAAATTTAAAAAGTATAAGCTAAATTTAACGAGAATAGAGTGTCGGTATTATTAAAGTTGCTGGGCACGGTTGAGTTATATTTTGTTTGGTGGACTAGGTTTAAATTCAACTGAGCACTGACCTTAACTGAAATACCAATGTCATTTTGGATGTAGGTGTTGTCGCTTGTGGCTTCAAAAAACAAGGTGTTGACAAACTTTGTTGTTTGCGAAATTTTACGCAAATAGTCCAGTTTTCCAGTTAATGCGAGGCCTGTATTTTTTCTGCGGTCAATATCAAAAGCTTCGGTTTTATAGCCAATCCCAAGTTCTGTAATCAATTTGTTATCTTCCTTATCGTAAAACTTATGGCCCCAACCCACATTTGAAGTCATGGTGTAGTCAAAAGCTGAAAACTTATCTTGTTCATAACGAGAACCATAAAACAAGTAGTCATTGTCATCAAGTTTGTAACCTGTAGTACTGGCTAAAACATAACGTTCAGCTGTATCAATATCATCAGAAGTTGCAAATATAATATCCAAACTCATGGTGCTTAACCATTTCTTGGATTCCATCTTTAGTTTTAATCCCGCAGTAATGTTATCCGTATTGCTGTTGCCACGAGTGGATGAAAACCCAAAATAGCCTTTTGAGCCACTCCATTTGTTTTTTTCAGGATTGTTATCTTGAGCAAATAGGGTGTTTGAAATTAGTAGCAGTATTATTAGTTTATACATGTAACAGAGATTTTGTTAAAAGCCTATAATAATCTTATTGCATGACAAATTCAATGGATGAAAAAAAAGACTGCCAAAGGACAGTCTTTTTTGTCTTTTTAATTGTGAAAATAATTAAAAATCATAAACCAAGCTAGCAGCAACTAATGTATCTGTGTTGTTTGTGCCAACAGGTACATCCGTGTTATGTCTCCATTGATGAGAGAGTTTAACACCCATTTTGTCGCTTACTTTGAAAGTAAAGCCGGCATCATTTTGAATAAAGGTATTATCACTGGTCGCTTCAACTCTTAATACGTCATCAAATGACATGTTGTCAGAAATTTTGCGCATATAATCCATTTTTCCCGTGACAACAAGACCTGAGTTTTCATTTCTATCAATATCAAATGCGGCTATTTTATGCCCGATACCAACTTCAGTAATGAGTTTTTTATCATCGTTGTCATAAAACTTATGACCCCAACCCACAGCGTTTGTCCAAGTATAGTCAAATGCAGTGAAGCTGTCTCTTTCATATCGAGTATTAAAAAATACATAATCTTTATCGCTAAATTTATAACCCGATTTGCCTTCTAAAATATATCTCTTAGCCGTATCTATTCCATTCGCATCAGCGCGTAAAACATCTAAACTGACCGTGTGAATCCACTGATCAACTTCGTATTTTCCAGCTATTCCTGCAGTTAAGGTTGTTGTGTCACTGTTTCCCGAAGTGCTAGAAAAACCCAGTTGTCCTTTTCCTGACCAAGGGCTATCGCCCGCAACAGCTGTTCCTATTGTGCTTAAAATTAAGCCTGTTACTAAAATCTTTTTCATTGTTTTTCTCATTTACGTTTGTTTGAGAGCGCATAATAAGGGCAAGGAGTGCAAAAGACAACTGCCAAAAGGGCTAAAAATGCCAGGATTGTGTTAAAAATTGTGAAATTAACGTTTTTTTAAGGAAAGCATTAAACTTTCAGGTTAATTTTAAGCAATTAGTAATTCCGAAATAGAAAGATTAAATAGCTTATCAATAATTATCACTACAAACGGCATTGATAAGCTATAAAATATTCCTTAGCATTGATGATGCGATAAAATCTATATATTTGTCAATTTTTCCAGTTGTCCTATTAGCTCTTCTAACTTATGTTGATTCGCTGCTAGAGTATTGCGCTCTTTATTAACCACTGCCTCAGGTGCAGAACTTACAAAGCGTTCGTTTTTGAGTTTTCCAGCACTTCGGGCGATTTCTTTGTTGGCGGTTTCAATGAGTTTATTGATACGTGCGATTTCGGCATCGACGTCAATGAGCCCAGCCAGTGGAATATTGACTTTCATTTCGCCAATAAGTGCGACAGCTGATTCTGGTGCTTGTTCGCCTTCTTTTAATACGGTGATGTCATCCAGTTGTGCCATGGTTTTGAGTAAGGCTTCATTGTTGGCTAAAACGTTTAAATCATTTTCTGATGTGTTTTCTAAAATGATGCTCAAAGGTTTGCGTGGTGAGATGTTCATTTCGCCACGAATTTGACGGATACCCAAAACTGCTGCTTGTAACCATTGCATGTCTTTGAATGATTTTTCATCGACTAGATTGGCATCAAATTCAGGAAATTGTGCAATCATGATGCTTTCGCTATCCAGTTTCAGTTTGACTTTAAGTTCTTGCCAAATTTCTTCGGTGATAAACGGCATAATGGGGTGCAATAAGCGCAAGGCTTGGTCTAACACATACAATAAGGTGTGTTGTACATTGTATTTGGTGTCTTCGTCTTGCTTGAGTAGAGGTTTGGCAAGTTCCACAAACCAATCGCAATAATTGTTCCAGATAAAATCATAAATACACTGTGAAGCCAAATCCAGACGGAAGTTGTCCAAGTGTTTGCGGTAATCAGCAATGCTGTTTTGCAATTGCGATAAAATCCAGAGTTCGGCGGTTGAATTGGAGTTCCACTTTTGCGCATCGAGTTTAAAGTCTTCTGTGTTCATGAAAACAAAGCGTGAAGCATTGAAGATTTTGTTACAGAAATTACGGTAACTTTCCAAACGTTTCATATCAAAACGCAGGTGTCGACCATTGGTAGCAAGAGCTGCAAAAGTAAATCTTAGTGCATCACAACCATTGGAGTTTATACCATCAGGAAATTCCTTGCGCGTGGCTTTTTCAATTTTAGCAGCCATTTTGGGTTGCATTAAGCCGCTGGTGCGTTTGTTCACCAAGTCCTCTAATTCTATGCCATCAATGATGTCAATGGGGTCTAACACATTGCCTTTGGATTTGGACATTTTCTGTCCTTGTGAATCGTTTATAAGTCCATGAATATAAACGGTTTCAAATGGAATCTGACCCATGAACTTACAGCCCGCCATAATCATGCGTGCGACCCAGAAGAAAATAATATCAAAACCTGTGACTAAAACTTGGGTTGGGTAAAACTCTTTTAAACGGTCGGTTTGTTCTGGCCATCCTAAAGTGGAAAAAGGCCATAAATTGGATGAAAACCAGGTATCAAACACATCTTCATCTTGGGTCAGTTTGAAGTCTGCTGCCAGCTTGTATTTTTCACGCACCTTTTGTTCATTTTCAGCCACATAAATTTTACCGTTTTCATCATACCAAGCAGGCACACGGTGTCCCCACCACAATTGGCGAGAGATACACCAATCTTCGAGATTTTCCATCCATTGGTAATAAGTTTTGTCCCAATTTTCGGGTACAAAGCTCACTTCGCCATCTTTAACAACATCCAATGCTTTTTGTGCCATGCTCTCGACTTTTACGTACCATTGGTCGGTGCGATAAGGTTCAACAATGGAGTGTGAACGATCACCACGAGGAACCATTAATTTATGCGGTTCAATTTTTTCAAGCAAGCCCAATTCATCAAAATCAGCAACAATTTGTTTGCGCGCATCAAATCTATCCATACCAATGTATTTTTCAGGCATATCATCATTGATTTTGGCATCATCGGTTAAGACATTAATGATGTCTAAACCGTGGCGTTTGCCCATTTCGGCATCGTTAAAATCATGAGCTGGGGTGATTTTGACACAACCTGTGCCAAATTCCATGTCGACATAATCATCGGCTATAACGGGAATTTGACGACCCGTTAAAGGCAATTCTACGGTGTTACCGACTAAGTCTTTATAGCGTTCGTCATCGGGATGCACGGCAATGGCGGTATCACCCAGCATGGTTTCAGGGCGAGTGGTGGCAACAATAACATGACCTTTACCATCACTACGAGGGTATTTTAAGTGCCACAAAAAACCGTCTTCTTCAACCGATTCTACTTCCAAATCAGACAAGGCGGTTTGCAAAACAGGATCCCAATTGACCAGTCTTTTGCCGCGATAGATTAAGCCTTCTTCGTATAAATCAATAAATTGTTTTTGTACCGCTTTAGACAAACCTTCATCCATGGTAAAGCGTTCGGTTTGCCAATCAACCGATGCGCCCAAACGACGAATTTGCGATTGAATATGCCCAGCGGATTTTTCTTTCCATTCCCAAACCTTTTCTAAGAATTTTTCGCGTCCTAAATCGGTGCGTTTAATGCCATCAGCAAGCAATTGGCGTTCAACCACCATTTGCGTGGCAATGCCTGCATGATCTGTTCCACATTGCCACAGGGTTTTTTTGCCCTGCATGCGGTTATAGCGGATAAGCACATCCATAATCGTGTCTTGGAAGGCATGACCCATGTGCAATGAGCCGGTGACATTAGGCGGAGGCAACATAATGCAAAAAGTTTCATCGGCTTTTGCGCCTTTATCACTAGGCGAGAAATATCCCGCCTCTTCCCATTGCTTGTACCAACGGCTTTCTATGTCTTTTGGATTGTATTTTTCTATCATTTATTTGAACTTTTCATTTATATCGTGCGAATCAAGTATTATCCAATATTTGAATTGGCTTTAATACTGTTTTTATTAGATTCTGAAAAAATATTTAGGTGAGGTTGTTGTATCATTGTTAATTCATTTAATGCTTTTTTATGTTGATTAACAAATCTTTATCTGACCAGTTATCGCCTGATTTTTGTTTGGCTTGCATTATAAAGTTATAGGCTTCATCGTAGTTTTGTTTTTTATACTCTAGTTCAGCTTTGGCAATTAAATAAAATATAAGAAGCTGTCTTTATAATTATCAGGGACTAATTGTAAATGATGCTCTGCTTTAATAAGGTCATTTGAAATAAAAACCCATCAGCAAAAATAAGAATACCATTTTTGCTTTTACCAAAGGCTTTCTATGTTTTCTGGATTGTATTTTTCTATATTTTATTTGAGAGACCTTTGTATAACTCATGGCACGTGTTAAAAAGTTGTAAAAAACACCACTCTGCGTTAAAAAATTCGCAAAAAACTAATCGTTTAAGCTAAAAAATACGAACCATAGTTAAATGGCTCGTATTTTAATAAGTAAAAAGTATTGTTTTATTGGTTAATCTTTTCGATTATCTTTAAAGGTTCTCCAGCCACTAATCATTGTGCTAATTAGTGTTTGTCTTGACATAATGTCCTCGCGAAAAGCGACATAAACATGCATCATAACAAAGATGAGTATTACCCACATGCCCAAATGATGAAAGGTATGAACGTCTTGTGATTGCCCGAACAGTGGAATTATCCAAGAACTAAACCATGAATATTGCCAACTGTCAAAGCCAGCACCTTCACCATACAACGCTAATCCAGTGAAAATCATAAAGAATGTTCCCCATACTAACATAACATGCATGAAGATAATTGCCATAGGATTATGACCGACATATTTTTTAGGTTCTTTGGCAATAAACAGGTACCATTTCATTTCGTGCCAAACTTCAGACCAAAACTTGCCACTGAATATTGGCGGTAAAAAGATTTGTTTAGCATGGGAGTTACCAACAAAAGCCCAATATATTCTGCCAATGAAGCCAATAACGAATACATAACCTGCAGCAAAATGAGCAAAGCGTATATAGCCCATGAGGAAATGTTCGTAGGCTTCGCCTGATAAGCTCGACAATGGAGAGCCAATTAAATAACCTGTGATAGCAAGTACAGTAATTGCTAATGCATTAATCCAGTGCCATAATCGAATTGGAACTTCATACACATAGACCGATTGTTCGTTTTTTGTCTTAGTAGACATAACTACACCTCCATTATGATCCTATTGGGCCAGTTGTGACTTTGACCAATTCTTTACCTTCTTCTGACATAACATGTGTTGAACACGCTAAACATGGATCAAAGCTGTGAATGTTGCGCAGGATTTCAACGGGTTCTTCAGGAACTTCAACCTTGGTATTCATCATGGATGCTTCAAATGCACCAATATTACCTGCCTCATCACGTGGCGAGCCATTCCATGTGGTTGGCACGACACATTGATAGTTCTCAATTTTTTGGTCTTTAATCTTAATCCAGTGACCTAGAGCTCCACGAGGTGCTTCAGAAAAACCAACGCCTTTAGCCTCAGCCGGCCAGTCGTTTGGATCCCACATCTCTCCACCATGGGTTGTTGAATCACCGTTTTTAATGTTTTTCATGAGTTTTTCAAAGAAATACAATTGTTGGTCAGCGGCCCACTGTGCTTCTAGGGCGCGTGCAGCTGTTCTTCCCAAGGTGGAAAACAATGCCTCAAGAGGGACATCTAATGTTTTAAGAGTGTAATTAATTTGCTCGGTAAAATATTCATGCCCTTGTGCATAACCTACAATGTATCGAGCCAAAGGCCCAACTTCCATCGCGTGGCCTTTCCAGCGCGGTGCTTTAATCCATGAATATTTAGCAGCTTCATCAAGTTCTTCAATATTGTGTTTTGTGCCTTTTGCGGAACTGACATCAAAGTTAGGATCGGTAATACCTTCCCAAGGGTGAAGGCCTTTGACACCATTTGGATATTTATACCAAGAATGTGGTACAAATTCTTGAATTTCATTAGGGTCGCGTAAATTTATAGGGTGGACTTCACTAAGCTTACCGTTAATGATTGCTCCCTGTGGCATCATCAAGTTGCCTGCAGAATAATCATTGGCTCTATCAGGAATATCGCCATAAGCCAAAACATTTGAACCAGATATTCCACCACCGTACAGCCAGCCTTTATAAAATTGTCCAATAGCTAAAATATCTGGGATATAGACATTATCTACAAATGTTTTGGTGTCTTTAATGATTTGGTGAACTTGATTTAAGCTCGCCATGTTTAATGCACCAACTGCTCCGGTATCATCCATGTTAATAGGACAAGGAACACCACCAACAGTCCAGTTCGGATGAGTGTCTTTACCGCCGAAAATAGTACGGGTCTTCATGATTTCTTTTTGGAAGTCTAAAGCCTCTAAATAATGTGTAACTGCCATCAAATCGGCTTCTGGTGGAAGCAAGTAAGCAGGATTGGTCCAATATCCATTTTTAAACGGTCCAAGTTGTCCCGATGCGATAAATTTCTTTAAACGATTTTGCACATCGCGAAAATAACCAGGCGATGATTTTGGGTGGTGAGGAGAGACTTGTTGTTGCAAAGCAGAGGTTGCTTTTGGATCGGCTTTTAAAGCATTCACTGGATTAACCCAGTCTAGCGCATGCAAGTGATAAAAATGCACCAAGTGATCATGAATTTGTAAAGACAACTGCATTATGTTACGTATACTATTGGCATTTTCTGGAATATTAATCCCCAAGGCATCTTCAACCGAACGAACGGATGTTAAAGCATGTGTACCTGTGCAAACGCCACAAATACGCTGTACAAATGCCCACGCATCACGTGGGTCGCGGCCTTTAAGTATAACCTCTAATCCTCGCCAAATTGTTCCAGAAGAAACGGCATTGGTAATAATATTGTCAGAATTAATATTGACTTCGGCTCGCATGTGCCCTTCAATGCGGGTAACTGGATCAACAACGTGTCGTGTTCCTGATGAATCGAGTGTGTAACCGTTTGGTGTTTGGATAATGCTCATTATGCTTGGTCTCCTTTGTTTTGTGATCGTTTTAGGGCGGATATGGCAGCGTGTGCAGCAATTGCACCACCGACAACTGTGGCGGCACCTATGCCAACTTTATCGGCATTTTCTTCAACACCAAATTGATTAATGCCTGATAAGCGGTTATAAAAACCACCTTTGTCCCAAAAACCATCTTCTGAACAGCCAATGCAAGGGTGACCTGCTTGAATTGGAAATGATAACCCTCCATTCCAGCGAATAGTTGAACAAGCGTTATAAGTAGTTGGTCCTTTGCAACCCATCTTGTACAAGCAATACCCCTTTCTTGCTCCTTCATCATCCCATTTTTCAACAAACTGACCTGCGTCAAAATGACCACGACGGTAGCATTTGTCATGAATGCGTTGTGAATAAAACATTTTAGGGCGACCTTGGCGATCCAAAGAAGGTAAGCGTTCAAAGGTGAGCATATACGTAATTACCGCAGTCATAACCTCAGCAATAGGTGGACAACCAGGAACTTTAATAATAGGTGCATTGCCCAAATCGGGCACTTTATGTATCGGTGTCGCTCCCGTTGGATTGGGTGAAGCAGCTTGCACACAACCCCAAGAAGCACAAGAGCCCCAGGATATTATGGCTTTAGCATGTTTGGCAGCATAACGTAACTGTTCAGTGTAGGGTTTGCCTGCAATAATACAAGACATACCACCGGTATTTTCTTGTTCTAACCCAGGGTTGCCTTCACAGGCAAGAATAAAGTTACCATCGTATTTCTCAATGGTTTCTTCAATAATTGCCTCAGCTTGGTGCCCTGCTGCTGCCATAATTGTGTCATCATAATCCAGAGAAATCATAGATAAAATAACGTCTTTAGCCAGAGGGTGGGCAGAACGAATAAAAGATTCAGAACAACATGTGCACTCAAGTCCGTGCAGCCAAAGCACAGGTATTCGCGGTTTGTTTTCCATCGCATCAGCAATTTTTGCTGCATAAGCTGGACTTAAACCCATTGCTGCTGCAGTTAGACTACAAAATTTTAAAAAACTTCGACGGGTAATCCCCTGTCTCCGCATGACATCATAAAAAGTCTCTGTCATTATTCTACTCCTCAATTTAGTATAGTTAATATTTTCTTGTTGGGATCCTGATGCATCAAAATCGAATTCCACCCAGTTCATTGGTGAATACGTTAACATTTTTTTTTAAAAACAACATGGGATATTTTTTAGTTTAAATTTACAAGGAGAAAACCGAGGTTTGTAACACCACAAACCATTTGTTTTGAATAGCTAGTATGCTTTTATAAATTAAATTGACAACTTGGTTGACATTTTAATGGTGGGGGGGGTAAGCTTAAAATTCAATTTTCACTCAATGAAATACACAATGAAACAAACACTCATTCTCGGCATAGGAAATATTTTATGGGCAGACGAAGGCTTTGGTGTTCGAGCTGTTGAAAAACTCAATCAATATTATCAGTTTGATGACAACGTCAAGGTAATGGATGGTGGCACTCAAGGCATTTACTTGGTTCAATTTGTTGAAGAGGCAGAAATATTGGTGGTTTTTGATGCCATTGATTATGGTTTGGAGCCTGGTGAAATGAAGCTTATTGAAGGCGAGGATGTACCTAAATTTATGGGTGTAAAAAAAATGAGTTTACACCAAACAGGCTTTCAAGAGGTATTAATGATGGCAGAAATGCTCGGCAGATACCCTGAACATTTACTATTGGTTGGAGTTCAACCTGTTGAATTAGAAGATTTTGGTGGAAGCTTGAGAGAAAAAACCCGACAACAGATTGACCCTGCAATTGAAGCCGCTTTAGACTGGTTAAAACAATTTGACATTCACGCAACAAAAAGAGTCAAGCCATTATCTAAAGAACACGCTTTAGCTGGAAAAGAAATGGATATCAAGACCTACGAAGAACAAAGACCATCGGCAGAAGCCGCTAGTAGGGTTGGCGACAACCGTGTATTGCACTCAAAAGAGTTTCATATCCAATACAAGCCACACAAATTAGATGAGGAAAAGGTCATTGCTTGTGACGTTGATCATCGAGGCAAGTATTAATGTGTATCGGTTTGCCAATGCAAATAAAAGAAACGGGTTTTGGTTATGCCAAATGTGAAGGCATGGGAATCAAACGTGATGTTGATACCTTGCTGGTTGGTGATTTGCCCATTGGTACATGGGTTTTGGTTTTTCTCAACAGTGCCAGAGAAGTATTAACCCCAGAAAATGCCGATAAAATAACCAAAGCAGTCACTGCGGTCAATATGGTAATGGAGAATGATGGGCAGATTTCACAAAACGGCATGGACAACAATGCCATCGATGCTTTATTTGCCGACCTAATTGACCGTGAACCGCAAAAACCAGCCTCACTTATTGCTTTTGAAGAAAGCCAAAAAAAACTATCGGAGAAAAACTAAATGCCATCAGTCCTTATTAAGAACATGATTGAGAAGTACAATTATCCAGTTTTGGATGAAGAAAATATAGATGAATTTATTAAATCACAAGACGAATGTGTCCTGTTTTTTGCCAGCGATCCAACGCGTTACCCTGAGAGTGATGATGTTGCCATGATTTTACCTGAACTGGTTAAGGAATACGGCAACCGTTTCAGTGCTGCATTTGTCGAACAAAAGTCGGAACGCAGTTTACAAAGACGATTTGGGTTTGCCCGTTGGCCAACCCTGGTTTTCTTAAAAAAAGGACAAAAACTGGGACACATCAGCAAGGTACAAGATTGGAACGACTATATTCTTAAAATAAATGAGTTGTTAACTTCAGAACCAAAACCTGTATTTGATATTCCATTAACCCTAAAACCAAACAACTAAGCTCCAGGAGCCATAAAATATGAAAAAATGTGATATACCATTGAAAGTCGTCGGCCCTGGTTCGCAACCAGCCGATAGCGATGGTGCTGAAATTTCCTTTATGAATTTACCAGCAGGCATGACAACCTTTGAAGCACCTATTGTGCCCGAGCCAGAAGAAGTTGTAGGCATGGAGCAAGCATTGGCCTTGGCTCATGAAATACAAAGTTGTTTAACCCAATACAAAGTTGGTAAAAAGGCGGTCATTTTTGATTTGAATAAATTAGATGACAAAAACAGCTTGTTTATGGATCAATTGCTAGGCGATGGCGAGGTCAGTATCCAATACAATGGCGAAGTCCAAATCGAAATTCAAGAATCGGTACTGGCAGGATTATGGCGTGTGCGTTACCTTGATGCCAACCAAAACATTGTACAAGACACCATGGAAGTAGCAGATATTCCTAGTGTGGTTACCGAATTAACATTCAAAAATGCACAAGAAAATTTTGATATGTCTCGCATTGAAATTCCAGAGTCAATTTATAATGCACCACCCTTGTTGGTTGAAGTTAGTGATAAGCTTCCGGAATTAAAAAAAGGCGATGAGCCGCATATTATCAATTTATCCTTATTACCACATACTGATGATGATATATCCTTTATGTCTCATGTGTTGGGCATTGGTCCAACGATAATTCTTTCACGCGGTTATGGTAATTGTCGAATTAGCAGTACGGCGACTAAAAATGCTTGGTGGGTGCAATTTTTTAATTCACAAGATACCCTGATATTAAATACTTTAGAACTAGTTGATATACCCAGTGTCGCAAAAGCCTCCAAGGAAGACCTTGAAGACAGTGCTGAACGCTTGCAAGAAATTTTAAGCATCTATCATGAAGAGGTTTAGTAATGGATGATGCAATATTACCGGGCTCTTTTGGTGGTGACAAAAGCAAGCTAAAAGATGACTCAAAACTTGAGTGCAAAATCTGCTGGCACGTTTACAATCCTGATGAAGGTGATGATTATTGGCAAATAGCCCCAGGCACACCCTTTTCCGAATTGCCTGAAGATTGGTCTTGCCCAGAATGTGACGGCAATAAAAATGACTTTATGTTAATTGATAAATGATGAAAACCCAACAATCACAAGAACCGCAAGAAATTGAAACTATTGTCATAACTGAGGATGAAATAAAAGACAAAAAGAATTTAATTGAATCTGTTTTCACTAGAATTTATCAAGAAAACATGAAAGATGTGCCAGTAATTAACGAAAAATTAGAGGTAAGCGTCATAGGCTTGCAGCAATGGCAAGAACTCTATCTTGGTGTGCTTATAACGCCTTGGTTTATGAATATTATCCTACTACCCTATGAAACTGATACGTGGAATGATTTGTCAGAACTGAGCAAGGAAACCCATATCTTTCCCTCAGGACGTTATTCTTTTATAATCGGTCGAGATAAAGAATTGGGCACTTATCAAATGTGTTCGTTATTTTCACCGATGTTTGAATTTGCAGACAATGAGGCGGCATTGGACACTGCCACGGTAGTCATTAAAGAATTGATGAACGTCGAAAATATCGAACAAACCGATATAGATTCGGAACAAATAGAACGCATTTGGAAAGGTGAAGAAGAGCACCCTGGTTATGGTGATGAAGGTGATGAAATACCTGAAGATGAATCAAAAGGCGATTGTGAAGATGGAAAATCTCAAGATAAAACAGAGCCAACACCGATTAAAGACCTAAAAGAAAACATACAAACGCCCATGAGCAGACGTGATATGTTGCGTGGTGCTTTTTTAAGAAAAAGTGATAACAAGAATGATTGAAGGACAGCTCATCATTGATGTTAAAAGAAGCTCAAGTGATACAACCGTCACTATAACTTCAAGTCGGCCCTTGCACGCTTCACAAATATTGGTGGGTAAAAGTCCAGAACAAGCCTTAAAAATCGTGCCTTTATTGTTTAATATTTGCGGTATTGCTCAATCCTATAATGCCTTTAGGGTCTTAATCCACCAGAAAAATTACAAAAATAGTGCTCAACAAATTTTGGTATTAACTGAAACATTAAAAGAGCACTTGTTGCGAATATTCTTAGATGCACCTCAATTGCTCAACATTAAAGCAAGTGATGTTAATTTATCTTTTGTTGCTCAATTGGTCAAGCAAATGCAGACGAGCATATTAGGTGGTCAACCCATATTTGACTTTGAAAATAATGCAACAATTCAGCAAGCTGAAACACAGGCTTTGATTGAAGAAATTGAAACCTTTCTTGAAAAACACTTATTTGGAATGCCAATAAATCAATGGCAACAAATTAACACATACCTCGCTTTAATTGAGTGGTCAACAAAGCAGCAAAGTATTGCCACAAAGGCAATAAATACAATTATTAAAAATGATTGGTCTTCACAAGCGGCTATTTCTTTGCAGCCTTTGCCTGTTTTACCTGTAAAAGAATTGGAATTTGAGTTGGGCAATGGCAATGCTAAAAACTTTATTGCTCAACCACGGTGGCAACAAAAAACCTACGAGACCACACCATTAACACGACATCGTAATAATAGTTTAATCATAGATTTACAAGAAAAGCATGGGAATGGCTTGTTAACCCGTTGGCTTGCACGCCTCGTTGAAGTTTCATTACTGCCTTTGCAAATACGGACTTTACTGGCAAATAAATCTGCAACAACTGAATCATCACAAATAGCACAAATAGAAGCCGCACGCGGACGTTTAATTCACCGTGCTGTCGTTGAGAACAACAAAGTAAAAACTTATCAAATTGTGGCTCCAACCGAGTGGAACTTTCACCCAAATGGCGTTGTGGTGGAATCATTGAAAAATATAAAAACAAAGACCAATTCAGAATACCAAAAAATAGCCCATTGCGTCATTAATGCCATTGACCCATGTGTGGGCTATGAGTTGAGGGTCAGTTAATGCACGAGATGTCATTGTGCGAAGGCATACTGCAAGTGCTTGAAACAGAAGCAAGCACTCAAAAATTTAAAAAAGTAAAAACCGTCTGGTTAGAAATAGGCGAGTTATCAAGTGTTGAGATTGAGGCGTTGAAATTTAGTTTTGATGTGGTTATGAAAAACAGCATTGCAAAGGATGCAAAACTTGAAATAATCAGAGTAGCGGGTTCGGCATGGTGTATGCAATGCAGTGAACCAGTCAAGATAAAAAAGCGATTTGATGAATGCCCACAATGTGGCAGTTCACAATTGCAAGTTACAGGTGGAACAGAAATGAAAATTAAAGAACTAGAGGTAGAATAATGTGTACAGTATGCGGATGCAGTGAAGGCGAAAGTAGGGTAGAAGGTGTAGCGGTCCATGACCATAAGCACGAACATGACCACAAGCATGAACACAGTCATGCACATGAGCATAATGGTGATGATCATCATTACGGACATGGTCCTGCTCACGCCCATGCGCCAGGCATGAGCCAATCAAGAATGGTGCAAATTGAACAAGATATTTTAGGAAAGAATAACGAATATGCACAAAACAATAAAAGCATGTTAGCAGCCAAAGGAATTTTGTCTTTAAATCTAGTTTCATCTCCAGGGTCTGGAAAAACAACTTTATTAACTCGAACATTAACCGATTTAAAAGATGATTTGCCGATGGTGGTAATTGAGGGCGATCAAGAAACTTCTAACGATGCTGATAAAATACGGGCTACAGGTGCCAAAGCAATTCAAATTAATACAGGCAAAGGATGCCACTTGGATGCACACCAAGTTGGTCATGCGATTGAACATTTAGACCCAGATGATACTTCGGTATTATTTATTGAAAATGTTGGCAACCTTGTCTGTCCCGCGGCATTTGATTTAGGCGAAGCACACAAAGTGGCAATATTGTCCGTTACAGAGGGCGAAGATAAACCGATTAAATATCCTGATATGTTTTATGCCGCAGATTTATTGTTATTAAATAAAATTGATTTATTGCCATATTTGGATTTTGATATTCAAAAGTGTATAGCGTATGCCAAAAAGGTCAACCCAAGTATTCAAATCTTAAAAGTTTCGGCAACAACAGGCGAAGGCATGGATGATTGGTACCAATGGATAAAACTATCTCGTCAAAGCAAGCTAATTGGTTTTAAAAAACAGGCATAAAGAGAAATTTTTATGAAAAAGACACTGCCAAGTATTTTGATTGTGATGGATGATAAAGATGCTATTGCGGCATTTGAAGCGATTCTATCTAAACAATTTGAAGTCTTTAGTGCTTTAGATGTTGAAAACGCACATGAGATTTTACAACAACAATGGATACAAGTTTTACTCAGCGCACAACGAATGCCAGAGGTCAGAGGGCTGGATTTTTGCCAACAAGTGCGCGCACAACATCCAGATGTTATACGCATCATGATAACAGATTATGCTGCCAGTGATATTGTAACCAATGCCATAAAAAACAAAGATATATTTCAATACATCTGCAAGCCATGGCATAAAAATGAAATCATAGGCAAATTAAACAATGCCATTGAGTTTTTTGAGTTACAGCGAAAAAATGAACAGTTAAAAATAGAATTACAACTCAAGCCCGATAATATTGAACAAACCATGTTGGCAAAACGGCAAATATTACAAACACGCCTGGATTGGGACATGGGAATAATTCGCAGTCCAGAAAGTCCAGTAAATCGAATTTGTAATTTAATTCGTAATATTGCCGCCTTTGATGTGCATGTCTTACTCATTGGTGAGTCAGGCACCGACAAAGGTTCTTATGCCCGTGCTATTCATGATAATTCTTTGCGACAAAAGGAGCCATTTGTGACCCAAAATTGTGCTGGCTTAGATGATGAAATGCTAGAGCGACAATTATTTGGTTATAAAAACGGTGCGTTTATTGGTGCAAAAAAAGACAAGGCTGGCTTGTTGGCAAAAGCCAATGGTGGCACAATTTATTTGAATGAAATTGATGAAACCTCCACTGCTTTTCAGTTAAAGTTATTACAAGTTTTGCTTGATGGAGAGGTTTATCAAATAGGCTCAAGTCGCCCAACCAAAATAAATATTCGAGTAGTAGCAGCAACCGACCATGACTTGGATGAAAAATTGGGCAATGGAACATTTAGGCGTGATTTGTTTTATCGCATAGCAACCTTTGATATTCATATCCCGCCACTAAGAAAACGTCAGCAGGATATCGTGCCAATTGCTATTACTTTATTAAATCAAAATATGGAACTGTTAGGAAAAAAAGTTAATGGTATCGGCGATGAAGCCCTAAAGATTTTTGAACAATATGAATGGCCTGGCAATATTGTCGAAATGAACAATGAAGTGAAACGAATGCTGGTTTTGGGTCAAGAAGATTATTTGGGTTCCGACTTAATTTCGCGGCATATTTTACACGCAACTCCGCAAGAATCTAAAAATGACATGGATTATGTCGTTAATGCCGAAGGTACGCTAAAACAACGCTTGGAGTCACTGGAAGCTGTAGTGGTCAAAGAAACCTTAATTAAATGCCGCTGGAATCAAACCAAAGCAGCCCAAGAGCTGGGCTTGTCACGGGTTGGTTTGCGCAATAAAATTGAGCGTTATGGTTTAGAAAAAAATACCAAAATCATAGATATGCAAGAAGCCACTAAAGAGCAAAAACTATGACAACAGGTAGGCAAACAGGACAAAGAATACGTGTCAAAGGCTTGGTGCAAGGTGTTGGTTTTCGCCCTACAGTTTGGATAATTGCTAACAAACAAAAACTCAAAGGAGCTGTCTTGAATGACGGGCAAGGGGTTTTGATTGAATTGTTTGGTAAGGACAATGAAATCGCAACCTTTATTCAATCACTCAAAGATCAATGTCCGCCATTGGCACGAATTGATAGCATTGAATCCGAAGGTTTTCACTCAAAACCACCAAATGATTTTACCATTGTTGCCAGCCATGCCACGGCTGCACAAACGGGTATTGTGCCAGATGCCGCGACTTGTGAAGTGTGTGCAAAAGAAACCTTTGATAAAAACAATCGTCGTTATCGCTATCCTTTTACCAATTGCACGCATTGTGGCCCTAGATTAACCATCATAAAAGCCATCCCTTATGACCGCAAGAATACTTCAATGGCTCCTTTCATCTTATGTGACAAATGCCAAAGTGAATACGACTATCCTGCCGATAGAAGATTTCACGCCCAACCCAATGCTTGTCCAAAATGCGGTCCAGAAATTTGGTTAGAGCCTGCTATTGAACAAACAAATACAATAAAAGCGACCGTTGAACTACTAAAACAAGGCAAAATCATTGCCATCAAAGGCATCGGTGGTTTTCATTTGGCGTGCGATGCCAGCAATCAACAAGCCGTAAAAGCATTAAGGCAAAGAAAAAAACGCAACGCCAAGCCATTTGCATTGATGGCACGAGATATAACAGTCATCGAAAAATACGCAGATATTAATAAACAAGAAAAACAACTGCTGCAATCATCGATTGCCCCGATTGTTTTGTTGAGTAAAAGTAAAAATGATTTACCAAATGAGCTTGCACCTAGACAAAACACCTTGGGATTTATGTTGCCTTATACGCCATTGCATCATTTGCTTTTGCAAAAAATGGACTTTCCTTTAGTTATGACCTCGGGCAATTCTAGCGATATTCCGCAATGTATAGACAATGAAGATGCTAAACAATCACTAAAAGATATAGCTGATTATTGGTTGTTAAACAATCGTGATATTGTCAATCGAGTAGATGATTCCGTAGTCAGAGTGGTGGGTGATAATACTCAAGTTCTACGACGAGCACGGGGCTATGCACCCACTTCGATGGCATTACCCAAAGGATTTGAGCAAAGCACAGATGTTTTGGCATGTGGTGGCGAGTTAAAAAATACATTTTGCTTGGTCAAAGATGGTTTAGCCATATTATCGCAACATATCGGCGACTTAAAAAATGCCGACACATACAATGATTATGAAAAAACCTTAAAACTTTTTCAAAATCTATACCAACACCAGCCCAATATAATTGCCATTGACGCACACCCTGATTATTTATCCAGTAAATACGGAAAATCTTTAGCCTTAAAAAACAATCTTTTGTTATCTACAGTTCAGCATCATCACGCTCATGTTGCTTCGTGTTTAGCAGAAAATAACTGGGCACTCAATCAAGGTAAAGTCTTGGGTGTGGCACTCGATGGCATAGGTTATGGTGATGATGATAGCATTTGGGGTGGTGAATTTTTGCTAGCGGATTATAGTCAATGCAAACGTGTTGGACGACTTAAACCGATGGCACTTTTGGGTGGATCTCAAGCGATGCAACAACCGTGGAGAAACACCTATGCACAACTAAGTTCACATTTTGATTGGAAAACAATATCTAAAAAATACGGGCACTTAGCCATTATTCAATATTTACAACAAAACCCAGTGGCAACCTTAGATGCCATGTTAGAAAAAAACATCAATTCGCCCATGGCATCCTCAGCTGGCAGGTTATTTGATGCGGTTGCAGCCGCAGTTGGAATTTGTGTTGAACAAGTACAGTACGAAGGACAGGCGGCTATCGAGCTTGAAGCACTGGTGACAGAATCATTAATTGAGCAACAAAAAAACCATGCCTATACTTTAGAAATTCAAAAAGAAGACAATGGTTTAATGCAACTAAATACCTTTGCACTGTGGCAAGCACTACTCAAAGATTTAGACAAAGACCTTACACCTGCCGTAATTGCCACACGCTTTCATTTGGGTTTAGCCACTAGCATCGTTGCCATGATTGAGGCAATTTTAAAAACCCAAAAATTAGAGACCATTGCCCTAAGCGGCGGTGTTTTTCAAAATAAAATATTATTACAACAAGCGGTTGCACAGTTAGAAAGTAAAAAATACAAGGTGTTAATTCACCAACAAATTCCTGCCAACGATGGTGGTATTGCATTAGGGCAAGCCATGATTGCATTGGCACAACAATTGGAGAAACAAGCATGTGTTTAGGCATTCCTGGACAAATTATTGAAATCATTGACGAAAAGTTGATGCAAGCAAAAGTCGATGTGGCAGGCATAAAACGCCCAGTTAATATTGAATGCATTGTCGATGAACAACATCCACCACAAAAATGTATCGGTGATTGGGTGTTGGTGCATGTGGGTTTTGCCATGAGCCGAATTGATGCAGATGAAGCACAAAGAACTTTGGATTTATTGCAAGAACTAGAAGAGTACCAAGAAGAAGTCGAAGCAATCAAATCCAGCCAAAAAGAATTGGAGACTTGATATGTCAAATGACTCAAATGACAATAGGGAACACTTAAAATCTTTGTATCCTTTTTTACATGGCGATAAGAAAAACACAGTCACTGAAAACTCTGCGTTACTGGATTCTATCAAACAAAAAGCACAACATTCCATTGATGAAAAACAACGCTTTTTTGATAAAAATTCTCAAGCTTTGATAGAAGCTGCCAAGGCCATTGCACAGGTTTACCAGAACCAAGGGCGTTTATTTACTATGGGCAATGGCGGTTCAAGTTGTGATGCGGCACATTTGGCTGTTGAGTTTCAACATCCTGTGACCACTGGTCGTCCTGCGTTACCAGCAATGAACTTGTGCATTGATACCGCCATGATTTCAGCCATTAGCAATGACTTAGGCGTTAAGCATGTTTTTGTACGACAAATTAATGCCCATGCTCGCCAAGGCGATTGTTTGGTGGGATTTTCTACCAGTGGTAATTCAGAAAATTTAATGCAAGGCTTTAAAAAAGCCAAAGACTTAGGATTAATAACCATAGGCTTTGCAGGAGACAAAGGCGGAGCAATGTTAAATAGTGGCTTGTTAGATCATTGTTTGGTGGTTGAAACCGACTCGATACACCGCGTCCAAGAGGTGCATGTGGCTTGTTATCATATCTTATGGGATTTGGTGCATACATTATTAGCGGATAATCGTGGTTTACTTGGCAAAAATATGGAGCAAACATGAAATACGTCGATGAATTTAGAGACCCTGCCAAAGCCAAGGCATTAATCAGTCAAATAAATGGTTTAAAAGAAAAACTAGGCATAAAAGATGGTGCAATGCCGATACAATTGATGGAATTTTGTGGAGGTCACACGCACACCATTTTCCGTTATGGCATCGAACCAATGTTGCCTGATTGGGTGGAAATGATTCATGGACCAGGTTGTCCAGTTTGTGTCTTACCCATGGGTCGAGTGGATAACTGTGTGGAACTTGCCGAACGTCCAGAAGTGATATTTACCACCTTTGGCGATGCCATGCGAGTGCCTGGTTCTAAAAAAAGTTTGTTGCAAGCCAAGGCCGATGGTGCTGATGTGCGCATGACTTATTCACCCATGGATGCCTTAGAACTGGCAAAAAGAAATCCGATGCGTGAAGTGATATTTTTTGGGCTAGGTTTTGAAACCACCATGCCGAGTACCGCATTGACAGTGATACAAGCAAAAAACCAAGGCATCAAAAATTTTTCATTGTTTTGTAATCACATAACTACGGTTCCAACCATAAAAGCCGTGCTTGATTCACCCGATATGCGCATTGACGGATTTTTAGCACCCGGTCATGTCAGCATGGTGGTTGGAGAGCGTCCTTTTGATTTTATTGCCGATGTGTATCATAAACCGATAGTTATAACAGGCTTTGAGCCATTAGATATTTTACAGTCAATTTGGATGGTGTTATCGCAACTGGCAGAAAAACGTTGCACGGTAGAAAACCAATACGCCCGTATTGTACCACCAAACGGCAACCCTGCAGCACTCAATGCCATGGCAAAAGTTTTTGAATTACGTGAATTTTTTGAGTGGCGTGGATTAGGTTCAATTGATCATTCAGGTGTTAAAATGCGTGAAGAATACCAAGACTTTGATGCTGAAGTAAAATTTGCCGTACCCTTATTAAAAATTGCCGACCCAAAGTCTTGCCAATGTGGCGAAGTAGTTAAAGGCGTATTGCGTCCGTGGGAATGTAAAATATTTGGTGGTGCGTGTACTCCAGAAACGCCAATGGGGGCACTAATGGTGTCATCCGAAGGGGCTTGTGCAGCTTATTACAGCTTTGGCGATATTCCACAATTGCTTGCCAAGCGAGAACAACAAATTAAAATAAATATTAAGGATAAGTCAGCATGAGCCGTATCAAAAGAAAACTAAACGCTGAAATAATTACCTTAGCTCATGGCAGTGGCGGCAAAGCCATGCGAGATTTAATTGATGATGTTTTTGTTAGTGGTTTTGACAATTCGCATTTGGATGAACTCGAAGACCAAGCAAAATTTAACCTCAGCGACCTTGCAAAACATGGTAACAGGCTGGCAATGACCACCGATTCTTATGTAGTTGACCCATTATTCTTTCCTGGAGGAGATATTGGTAAATTAGCCATTACTGGTACGGTTAATGATTTAGCCGTAGGCGGAGCAAAGCCTTTGTACTTGACTTGCAGCATGATAATTGAAGAAGGTTTTAAGGTTGAAACGCTGCGTAAAATTGTAAAATCCATGAAAAAAACCGCCGATGATGCCGGTGTTAAAATTGTCACAGGCGATACCAAAGTGGTCAATAAGGGCGAGTGCGACAAGTTATTTATTAACACCACAGGCATTGGTGTTATTGCAGAAAATATAAATATTGCTGCCAGTCGTGCTCAAGTGGGTGATGTGGTTATAATCAATGGTTTTGTTGGCGATCATGGTGCGGCTATTGTTGATGCTCGTGGTGAAATGTCGCTAGAAAATACCATCAAATCGGATTGCCAAGTACTCAATAGTTTAATTCAAAAGATGTTAGAAGTTTGTCCTGCTATACATTGCATGAGAGATGCCACTCGTGGAGGACTTGCTACCGTGTTAAACGAATTTGCCCAAAGCAGTCAAGTCAATATCACCATTAATGAAACACAAATTCCAATACGCCCAGAAGTACGCGGTATGTGTGAAATACTCGGGCTTGACCCTTTGTATTTAGCCAATGAAGGCAAGCTGATTGCTGTTGTTCCAGCAGATAGTGCAAATAAAGTTTTGCAAGTTATGCAAAAACACCCTGCCGGCATAGACAGTGCTATTATTGGTAAGGTTGAAAAACAGCCCGCATCACGAGTCATTCTCGCTACCAGCTTTGGTGGCAACCGTATAGTTGATATGTTAGTAGGCGAACAATTACCGAGGATATGTTGAAACGATGGATTTAAGTCTTTTATTATTGGGGTTTTTAATTGGCATGCGTCACGCCTTGGAAGCTGATCATGTGGCGGCTGTAGCGAGCTTGGTAACGGGCAATACAAGCTTTAAAAGTACCGTTCTACACGGAGCGGTTTGGGGTGTAGGGCATACCATTACTTTATTGGTGTTTGGTTCAGTTGCCTTAATTGTCGATGGCATAATTCCGAACGATTTTGCCAGAACTCTAGAGTTTGCAGTGGGAATCATGTTAATACTATTGGGTATTGATGTTTTGTATCGACTCAACAAAAAACGCATACACTTTCATGCACATAAGCATGGTGAAGAAGTTAAGCACTTCCATGCCCATTCGCATGATGAAAACAAGCCCCATGACCAAGATAAACATGAGCACAAACATAAAGAACCATTTCCAAAGCGTGCTTTGTATATTGGCTTGATGCACGGCATGGCAGGCTCGGCAGCGTTGATAATTTTAACCTTAAATACCGTTGAAACACCATTAATGGCACTTAGCTATATCGCCTTTTTTGGAATTGGTTCAATTTTGGGTATGGCATTGTTGTCCATGGTTATTGCTGTACCACTAAAATATTCAGCCACGAAAATAAACTGGCTATATAACGCCATGCATATTTCTGTGGCATTTGTAACAGTTGGCATAGGTAGCATGATTGTATTTGACTATTTTTCTTAATAGCCTTTTATATTTTCACGACCAAAATATCACACGGAGTGCCATGAACGACACTTGAAGCAGTTGAACCAAG
Source organism: Lysobacterales bacterium (assembly GCA_026988115.1). Taxonomy (GTDB): domain Bacteria; phylum Pseudomonadota; class Gammaproteobacteria; order Xanthomonadales; family Marinicellaceae; genus NORP309. The sequence continues at coordinate 49,411 of JALSLV010000118.1, forward strand.
CAACAGTGCAATTCCGTGACGACCGTGTGAACCAATAACGATACAATCGGCATCATTTTGTTTGGCAAAATTTCTTATTTCTTTAGGAGCGCTGCCTGTCAAAACATGAGTGTTTACAGTTGGAATGTCGTATTTATTTGCAATCTTTCCAATTAAGTTTTTTACTTTATTTTCTTGCTCATGAACGATTGCATCATCATCATTCAAATCGACAAGAGATGAATCGCTTACCAAACTAACAGGCGTTTCGTCCCACACATATATCATTTCAATTATTCCATCTTGTGCAACGATGTTCTTGGCCTTTTGGACAACACTTTTATATTCGCCTAAAGGATCAATTGCTAAAACAATTTTTTCATACACTGACATATTTATTTCCCTAGTTGGATTTTGTAACTCGTATTATATTAAAATACTGTTATGTTTGTGTTACAAAAAATTATTTTACGCTTTCATTTATTAAATATTGCACCATCATGGCGACAGGACGTCCTGTTGCGCCTTCTTTTTTGTTGTTCCACGCGGTTCCAGCTATATCAATGTGTGCCCAATTGACGTCATCGCAAAAGCGACTTAAAAAACATCCAGCAGTTATTGAACCACCAGCAAAGCCACCAACGTTTTGCATATCGGCAAAGGTAGTATCGATTTGTTTTTGGTATTCATCCCACAATGGTAATTGCCATGCTTTGTCATTAACTTGGATGCCAGCATTTAATATATCTTGTGGTAGTTGCTCTTGTTTTGACATCACTGCTGAGGCAACATGCCCCAATGCAACAACGCATGCGCCAGTTAATGTCGCCAAATCAATCAGCACTTGAGGCTTGTATTCTTGTGCGTAAGTTAAGGCATCACATAAAATCATGCGTCCTTCGGCATCGGTGTTGAGTACTTCAATTGTTTTGCCCGAATAACTGGTGACCACATCACCTGGTCGGTAAGCATCGCCATCAGGCATGTTTTCAACAGCAGGGACAATCATGATTAAGTTAATTGGCAGTTGCATTTCGGCTACGGCGACGAATGTTCCAAACACGGTGGCAGCGCCACACATATCGTATTTCATTTCATCCATGTTGGCACCAGGTTTTAAGGAAATACCTCCTGTATCAAAGGTTATGCCTTTTCCGACTAGGACGTGAGGTTTTTGGGTTTTCTTCGCGCCCGTGTATTTCAAAACTATCATTTTTGATTCATTGCGAGAGCCACGACCCACGGCTAATAATGAATTCATCTTTAATTTGGTCATTTTCTTTTCATCTAAAATGGTAAGCGAACAATTGTCGTATTTTTTAGCAATGCTTCGCGCTTGTTTGGCAAGATAATCAGGGTTGCAAATATTGGGTGGTAGGTTACCTAACGCACGAGTGGTTTCAACGCCTGTTGCAATGGCAGCAGCTTGTTTAATGTTATTTGCCGCTTTTTTATCAGCGTACATCGCCATTGAAGTTAAGCCATACTTGTCGTCTTTTTTGAAGTTTTTGGTGACTTCATAGCGATAAGCGGCATGTGATGCAGCAATGGCACTGATTTTGGCAACCGTTGCTGAATCAAAGTCCATAAAAGCCAATGAAGGAATATAATTGCTGACGGTTTTGACTGGAGTGCTTGCTACGGCTTTAACGGCTTTTGTTGTGGCATCTTGAATGGTGCCAAGAGTGCACTTGTTATTATCACCAAGTCCAATAAGGATAATTCTTTGACCTGAATCGGCAAATAAGGTTAATGTTTCTGCTGTTTTTCCAGAAAAGTCTTTTGCCTTAATGCGGACAGTAATTTGTTTGTTGAGTAGTTGATCGGCTTCTTTGGCAATGGTATTTAATTTACCATCAGAAAATACTCCAATGAACAAAGCATTTGCTTTTGATTTATTTGGGGTTAATAATGATGAGGTGATTTTCATGCGTTTCTCCATAAAATTTTTAGTTTATGTTAAGATTCGCATTTTTGAGAATAGTTAGTGCTATTTCTTAACTGGTCAAGCATTTTAAACAAGATTTTTGTTTTCTGCTAGGAATAAATTAATCCTTTTGAGATTTTTTGATGCAAATTTTAGGTAAATATCTTCGTAAAGAAACGCTGATTGCATTTTTTGCAATCTTATTGGTTCTGATGGTGTTCACTATTGGCAACTCGTTTGCAGGAACTTTGCGCGCCATAGCCCGAGGAGTTTTGCCAGCTTCAATGGTTTATGTGGAATTAGGTTTGCGCAGCATAGATGCTTTGACTATCCTATTGCCTTTGTCTTTGTATTTGGCAATCCTTTTTAAGTTGGCACAGTTATACCGCAATCAGGAAGCTGTTATTTTTCATACCTCGGGTGTTAGCAGCATGAAAATGTTGAAGATGTATGTGCCTATGATGGGATTCTTTTTTGTCTTTTTACTGTTGTTATCGGTTTTTATTTTGCCAGTTGTTTCTCGCACATCTGAAAAATTAACTTTGGCTGCCAGTAAAAATGTGTCGCTTATGGGTTTAAAGGAAGGGGTTTTTCAAGAAATTTCAGGCAGTAATTCGGTTATTTATGTCCGCAAACTTAATGTTGAAGAAAACAAGCTGGAGAATATTTTTCTCAATATTCGGCACGAGGATAGGGTTGATACTTTGACTGCAGAATACGGCTATCAATATGAAGATGAACAAACCAAGGAGCGGTACATTTCATTGTACAATGGATTTCGGAACGAAGGGGTGCCTGGAAGTAAAAAGTATAACTTAATGAAATTTGAACGAAATGACATAAAACTGCCTCGATTAAAAGGCAAATCAGTTGATGTTGACGAAAAGGGAAAAACAATACTGGAGTTATTGGATTCTGATAGGATGGTAGATAAAGCAGAGATTCATCGGCGCTTATCTCCAGCTTTTAATATACTTGTGCTAATTATATTGGCATTGTCAATTTCAAAGACCTCTCCTCGTGATGGTAAATACGGCAGTTTGATACTTGGGTTATTAATTTTTACCGCCTATATTAATCTTTTATTTATCGCGATATCTATGGTTGAACAAGGGAAAATCCCATTCTGGTTAGGTAGCTGGTGGGTGCATGCGTTGTTTCTTGCCTATGGGTTTTACCGAATTTATAAAGCCGACAGTGCTAATAGGTAAAGCGTATGTTTACTGTATTAAACCGTTATATTATCAAGTCAATAAGCATGGGATTGATTTTGTCTGTTAGCATGTTTTTGACATTGACCATTTTATTGGATTTTATTAAGCAAGTTAACTGGATTGGAACAGGCGATTTTACCGTTGGCAGTGCTGTTTTCTATATTATTTTGACCATACCCAGTTTAATATTTGATTATTTCCCTGTTAGCGGTGTTGTGGGGTTGATGTTGGGTTTGGGAGCATTAGCTGCTAATTCCGAGTTAGTTGTCATCCAGTCTTACGGCGTTAGTCGACTAAAATTAGCAGGTGTTGTTGTCTTAACTTTTATCGTTTGGTTAGTACCACTCATGTTAGTAGGGGAATACGTCGTACCTCCAGCTAAACTCATGGCGGAGTCTTACCGCAGTACAAAAATGAGTAACGATGTTGGGCTTGGGCTTATTTCAGGTGTTTGGTTGCGCGATGGCAATATAATTTTTAATGCCACGCCGATTGGCAACTCTTATGATATAAAGAATGATAATATTGAAATGAACAACGTCACTGTGTATGAACTCGATGATAAACTGCAAGTCGTTAAAGTTTCTAAAGCACAAAAGGCACAACACAAAAACGGTAACTGGGAACTTTCAGGCTTAGAAGTAACAGACTTTACAGAATTTGGGGTCAAAACTCAGACTATAGACAAACAGGTGTGGCCATCGCGAATAAAACCAGAGATATTAAGTATTACCCATTCGCGTCCAAAGTATTTGAGTATCCGAGATATTTTAAAATACAAAAAATTTAAAAATAACAATGAACATGTGCCTGCAAAATACGACATTGCCCTGTGGTCTAAAATATCTTTTCCTTTGTTGGTGTTAGCCATTGCTCTATCAGGATTGCCCTTTGTGTTTGGGTTATTGCGCTCTGGTGGTTTTGGGCAACGGCTGTTGATTGGAATCATGTTGGGAGTGATTTTATACCTAATGAATCGAATGTTTTTAAACGTGGGCGAGGTTTTTCATATTCACCCACTTGTTGTTTCCGTTTTGCCATCATTAACCATTCTTACTTTTGTTCTATTGCTGTTAAGGAGGCAAAAGAAATAAAACGTCTTATTTTCCAGGTTCATTATAAGAAGTGTGAGAGTCGCTCACTAAATCCATCCAAGATTTACCCTCTTTTGAGTAAAACTTCCAAAACAGCCCTAATCCTAAAAGAGCTGTGGATAAAATTCCAACAACAAATCGCATAATGGCTTGTTTCCAAGACAGGTGGTTTTGAGTTTGGTTATTTGGGTGTATGTGAATTTTCCATGCCTTCATGCCAATGGTTTGACCACCAACTTTCCAAAAATAAATATAATACAGTGCGATTTCACAGAAAACAAAGCCCTGAAACCACCAAGTATGGGCTTTTACAGCATCACCTGAGCGCAAAATTAAAGTTATTCCCGAGGTGACAATCAAAATTCCGACCACAGGAAATACATCATACACAAAAGCAGCTATGTGCTTAAATACGTTGGTTTTAGACATAAAATTTAAATATTAAAAGATTAGTATATTATAACTTTCTAATAAATATAAATCTTTAAATTCAAATATAAAAAAATAAAAATCATTGAATAAATACTTTTCTTTTTGTTTAAAGAAATGTATTCTAGACAGACTAAAAGTTGAGTGCAGCTGTAAAAGTGGTTATTTTTATAAAATATCCACTCAATACAACTGATTTTCCTTAATCAAAAAAAGAGTGAAAACACGGTATGTTTAATCGTAAAAATCAAAAGAGAACCGTTAACAAAATAACAGCAGTTATGTTATTGTTAACAATGGGATGCATCAATGCACAACCCCTAAATACAGCTGTTCAAGTGGCAGTAAACACGAATAAAGCTGCGGCACAAGCGCAGGTTAGAATAGATAAACTCAGTACGCAGACCGATAATTTGGTTGGACAGTACAGACAAGTCTTGAATGAAATTGAAAGCTTAAGAGCTTACAATAAACAATTGGAAGCCGTTGTTAGTGATCAAAGAACTGCTGTTGAATCAATGAATAAGCAAATGACAACATTAGAGCAAACCAACCGAGGTATAGTTCCAATGATTATTGAAATGGTTGATGCTTTGGGTCAATTAGTTGAAGCAGATTTACCATTCAAAAAACAAAAAAGACTTGAAAGAGTCGCAAAACTTGAAGGTTTATTAGGGAAGTCTGATTTAACAACGGCTGAGTTGTACAGAAAAGTAACAGAAGCCTATGGGATTGAGCTTGATTACGGTTCAACAGCAGAATCTTATCAAGGTGAACTGCCAGATGGTAAAAAAGTAGACTTCTTAAGAGTGGGCAGAAATATTCTTGTTTACCAAACATTTAACCAAGAAGTTTCAGGTTGGTGGAATCCCAATACACAAAAATTTGAAGAAATGGATAGACGCTACAACGATGAAATTAAGGAAGCGATAAGAATTGCAAGTAAAAAAGCATCACCAAACCTCGTTGGCTTGCCTGTTTTAGGTGCACAACAAGCAGGAGGTCAATAACATGAAGAACTTTAAAATGAAAAAAATACTATCATTAGCACTGGTTGCCTTATTTGTAACCAACCAAGCCTCAGCGATGACTTTAAATGAATTGGTAGAGGTTGTTAGAAAGTCTGCAACCCAAAGCTCGGCAGAAAACAGAAAGCGTGTTAATGAATTTAAAAATCAGAGAAATCAACAACAGGCACTGCTAACAAAAGCAAAAGCAACATTAAAAGCATTGGAAGCAAAAACCGATGCGTTAAAGTCTGAATTTGATGCCAATGAAGAAACATTGGCGAGTTTGGAAACTGTTTTGCATGAAAGATCTGGTAACCTAGGAGAAATGCACGGTACCGTTAAAATTTTAGCAGGAGATTTACGTAGCCGCTTAGAGAATTCATTTACCAGTGCTCAATTTAGTGGGCGTTCTGAGTTTTTGAAAAATTTAGCAGCCAACAAGGAACTTCCAAATATTGAAGACCTGAAAAAACTGTGGTTAGAGTTCACAAAAGAAATTGCAGAGCAGGCAAAAATAGTGAAATTTACTGCACCAGTTTTGAATGGTAATGGAGAAATCGAAGAAAATGTCAACGTCGTTCGTTTAGGTGTTTTTAATGCTTTTGACATGAAAGGTAATTTTTTAACTTGGAATGAAGAAGGTGCGGTTTTGTATAGAAACAATAAGCAGCCTACTGGAAAGTATAAAGACATGGCAGTCAAATTTGTTAATGCAGCACCTGGTGCTGTGGTTCATGCCCCTATTGATTATTCAAAAGGTCAAATTCTTGAGTTAGTAACGGCTTCTCCAAGTTTAAAAGAGAAAGTTAAGCAAGGTGGCTTGGTTGGTTATGTTATTATTGGATTAGGAATAATTGGTTTGTTGCTCGCCTTAATTAAATTCTTAAGCTTGTTAGCATCGGGATCAAAAATTAAGAGCCAATTAAAGAATAAAACGCCAAAATCCAACAATGCACTGGGTCGTATTATGTCAGTTTACACTGAAAATCCAGATGCAGATATTGAGACAATGGAATTGAAAATGGATGAAGCAATTCTTCGCGAAACAGCTCCGCTTGAAAGTGGCTTGTCATTCATCAAAGTGATGTACGTTATTGCGCCCCTAATGGGTCTTCTTGGAACGGTTGTTGGTATGATCGCGACATTCCAAATGATTACGCTGTTTGGTACGGGCGATCCAAAATCAATGGCTGGTGGTATTTCACAAGCCTTGGTGACAACGGTACTTGGTTTGGTTGTTGCTATTCCTTTAACCATTCTTCACTCAGTTTTACAGTCAATGGCACGAAAGCAAACGCAAATACTAGAAGAGCAAAGTGCTGGTATCATTGCACGTATAGCGGAGAAATAAGATGTTATTCCAGCTAAAAGAATACTGGTTTAAAATTCTTAGTTTTATTGATATGGGTGGTCCAGTTCTCTGGGCCATCATGGCTGTTTTGTTTTTTATGTGGCTTATGGTCATTGAGCGCTTATGGTATTATTTGGTGACTTTCCCAAAGAAAAGAAGTGCCATACTTTCACTTTGGGATAACCGAGTTGATACCACGAGTTGGTACGCTAAAAGAATAAGAGAACAGTATATATCAGAGGCAAATATAGACTTAAAAGCAGGCTTGGGTTTTCTCGATTCGTTAGTTGCTATTAGCCCGTTATTGGGGTTATTTGGTACGGTATACGGAATGTTGGGTGTGTTTGAAATCATGGCAACCGAAGGAACTTCAAATGCTCGAGCAATGGCAGGAGGTGTTGCAAAAGCAACAGTGCCAACCATGGCGGGTATGATTGCAGCCTTATCAGGAATCTTTTTTACAACCTATTTTAAACAAAAAGCACAGGTTGAAACTCAGAAACTTGAAGATTCCATGGTTCAACACTAGTAAAAGCTGAACCTTATAAGAGTGAAAACAAATTATTATCACTTACAACAAACAAAAAATTATATAGAGGTCTAGAAATGAGACGTAGACATTTTCAAGAAGATGAAGCAGAGATAAATATTACACCAATGTTGGATGTTGTGTTCATTATGTTAATATTTTTTATCGTAACAACTTCATTTGTTAAAGAGACAGGTGTGACCATTAGTCGTCCATCAGCATCATCTGCCAAGCAGGTGAAAAAAGGTAATATCTTGGTGGCGATTAAAGACACAGGCAAGATTTGGATTAATAAGCGTGAGATTGATATTCGAGCGGTGCGTGCGGTTGTTGAAAAAATGCATGCAGAAAATCCAGAAGGATCGGCTGTGATTATTGCTGATAGAGGTTCACGAACAGGTGATTTAGTGACAGTAATGGATCAAATCAAAGCCGCAAAGGTTGAGAAAATTTCAATTGCAGCAACAAAAGCTGAATAATGAGGAGTTCTTATGAGTAGTATAACAAGAGGTGGTATATCGGTTATACCAGCTGCAATCATTACCTTCTTTTTATTTATAGGTATGTATTGGTTGGTAAATTTGTCAAACCATGAGAAGCCCAATGACGATGATAATATTTCCATTGACTTTTCTCCGGTTAAAATAGACGAAGACATTAATCAAAAACAGAGGCGTATTCCAAAAAAGCCACCACCACCTAAAGAGCCGCCACCACCTCCCAAGATGAATATTCAACAGAATCAAACGGTTGCGAACAACATGCCTACGCCTAATGTTCCCGCATTAGATTTGGGAGTGGGCGGAGGAGGACCATTTATTGGTGCCATGGGCGCAGGTGTTGATATGGGTAAAGATGGCGGTATTATTCCTATTGTAACTATAGCACCTAACTACCCAAGAAAAGCAGCAGTTGCAAAAATTGAAGGCTGGGTCGAAATGGAATTTACTATTACTGAAGTAGGAACAGTTGTAAGCCCTAAAGTTATAGCTTCAAAACCCAAAAGAATTTTCGATAGAGAAGCACTAAGGGCGATATTGAAATATAAATTTAAACCTAAAGTAGTTGATGGCGTGGCGATGACACAGGTTGCGACTCAACGAATTGACTTTAAATTAGCTAAGGATTAATATAATGAAAAAGTATTTAAACTATACACTATTGTTTTTTGGTTTCCTAAGTTTTACTTTGGTTTTTGCTGGAGAGGTCAAAACAGGAAATCCTGAGCGTAAAAGATCGAGCAATGAAGCGATGACAGAATCAGTCTATAAAAAGTTTGTTAAATTGCAAGAAATGATTGCTGATGAGCGTTATACGGAAGCAAGAGCTGGATTAAACGCGTTAAGTGAAAAGAGACTTAATAGTTTTGAGAAAGCCAATATTAACCAATATCTTGGTTGGATAGATTCTGCGCAGGGTAAGTATATTGCTGCAGCAAATAAATTTAAAATCGCCATTGATTCTGATTCGTTACCAAATCAGGCGCATTTTGCAATGATGTTGCAAATGGCACAAATATTAATAGGTGGAGGTAAGTATGAACTTGGTCTAAAAGCTTTACATGATTACTACAAGGTGACGGATACAATTAAAGATTCGACATTTGTCCTTGAAGCGAATGCATATGCTCAGTTGGAACAATTTAGCAAAGCGATTCCAATTCTTAAAAAAGGGATTTCGTTGTCTGAAAAACCAAAAGAGAACTGGTATTATTTGCTTTATTCATTATATATGCAAACATCACAATTTCAGCAAGCTGCAAAAACATTAGAAAAACTTATTCAGATAAATCCAAACAAGGAAGACTATTGGAAAAGGTTGTCAGGGGTTTACTTCAACCTGAAAAAAGATGATAAAGCATTGGCAACTTTGGTTGTGGCAGATAAAAATGGCATGATACAAGATGAAAAAGAGAGATTGCGTCTTTTTAGGATGTATGCTTTTTTGGGAGTGCCATACAAAGCAGGCAAAGTATTAGAAAAAGGATTAAAAGACGGTGTTATCAAGCCAGAATATAAACACTGGAAATCTCTTGGAGAGATTTGGTATACGGCTGCTGAAATGGATAAGGCGTTAGCTGCTTTTGATGAAGCCAGTAAAACCGCGCAAGATGGTCAAATTGACTTTAGGAGAGCTTATATTTATTTTGATAGAGAAGATTGGCCAAATGTAATAAATGCATTGAACTCTGCTTTAGAAAAAGGTGGATTAAAAGAGAAAAAAATTGGTCAAGCATGGTTACTATTGGGAATGGCCAATAGTGAGTTGGGGAAAATGTCCAAGGCCGTTGATGCCTTAAAAAAAGCAGCCAAGTATAAAAGTTCTCGAAATAACGCAGTGCAATGGTTGGAGCATATCGCCAGTCAACAAAGACGAGCTAGGGCAGAAGCGGAACAACGCAAAATGTTAGAAGAAAAAGCTTCTGATAGGGTTGATGAAACTTAATCAGCAATCAGTGTGACTGAAAAAATAAAAAGCAGTAATGAGGCTATCATTGCTGCTTTTTTTAATTTCCTAAAACTTGAAAAAGGCTTGTCATCCAATACCATTGCAAGTTATTCCTCAGATATTAACCAGTTTTTAAATTTCATCAAAAATTCTGTTATTATTACGCAGGTTAGATCTCATTTAGTTAACAATTATTTAGGCACTTTAAATAAGCAAAAACTAAGTCCAAAAAGTGTCTCTCGTAAAATTTCATCACTTAAACAACTGTATTCTTATTTATTAAAAATAAAATTAATTCAGGAAAACCCCTTTAGTGCTATTGTCATGCCAAAGACAGGCAGTTCGGTTCCAAAACCCTTATCTGAAATTCAGATTAATAAATTATTAAATGCACCAGATTTAACAACGGCAATTGGCTTTAGAGATAAAACAATGATTGAGTTGATGTATTCTTGTGGATTACGTGTGTCAGAATTGATTAATGTAAAGTTAATGGAAGTCAATCTGAACCAAGGGACTATACTCATAACAGGTAAAGGGCAGAAACAACGTTTAATTCCGATGGGTGAATACGCCACTGACTATTTATCTACCTATTTAATTCAATTTAGGAAACTATTGTTAAAGACAAAGACGTCGAATTATGTATTTTTAAGTAATCGTAGTAAAAACATGACACGCCAAACCTTTTGGCACAGCATTAAAAAATACGCTCAAATGGCTGAAATATATCCTTTACCATCGCCTCACATGTTACGTCACTCTTTTGCGACACATTTGCTTAATCACGGAGCAGACTTGAGGGTGGTACAGATGTTGTTAGGGCATTCAAATGTATCAACAACTCAGATATATACCTTGGTTGCAAAAGAAAAATTGAAAGAAATTCATCAAAAACACCACCCAAGAGGGTAAGTTGGCAGGTTTTTACTGGTAATTATTTGCTTATAAATATAATTGGAACTAAAATTCATTGCTTCTTGTCAAAGTAAAATATTAAATTTGGAATCTAAAGTATGTATAAAACAATTACAACAACAGCATTGCTGTTAGCAGTGACAGCCATTAGTGCTAAGGAGCCTTCTAAAGCGATTAAAGATGGCATTAAAAACTTAGCACCAACAGCATCCGTTTCATCCATGGAAAAAACCCCGATAAAAGGAATTAAGGAGATTGTTATTAATTCAGGTCGAGGAGGAGAGGTCTATTATATATCCGAAGATGGAAAATACTTGTTAAATGGAAATATGATTGATACAACCAGTCGCGAAGATTTAACTGAAAATAAAAAGTCAGGTATTCGAAAAGAGTTAGTAGCTCAGTTTGGGAAAGATCAACGCATTGATTTTTTCCCAAAAGACATGAAACACCACATAATGGTATTTACGGATATTGATTGTGGTTATTGCCGTAAATTACACAACCAAATTGATGAATACAATAAATTAGGTATTGGAATCTCATATCTTTTTTACCCAAGAGCAGGCTTGAAGTCTCCTGCTTACGATAAAGCGGTATCGGTTTGGTGTTCAGAAGACAGGCAAGAAGCCATGACTAATGCAAAATCAGGCATAGCTCTGGAAAATAAAACCTGTGATAATCCTGTTGAAGCACAATACAAGGCAGGTCAATCAGCAGGAGTAACAGGAACCCCTGCTATTGTTTTAGAAAATGGTAAATTAATGCCAGGGTATTTACCACCTGAGAAGCTGTTGCAAAGGTTGAACATTATGATGGCAAAGTAAAAAGTAAAAACCGAATCAAGAATTATCTAACAGGGTTAATATATAAAACCGGCATCTGCCGGTTTTTTTAGTTTAAACAAAGGTTAATAGTAATACACATTGATTGGATTAATGGTATTATTCACATCTGAACTAGTTAGCGTCCCTTAAATAAAATGAATAGTGAAATCTGTGTGTTACAATCAGCTATAAAGCTGAGTCAATTTCAACTCAATAAGCTTAATAAAGAAATCAATAATACCAATAAAATTATTGGTATTAGCGATGTCTTTTTAGTCTCAGCCCCAGTGGTTTCAGATTCGAGCAAAAGTAAATTAAAGCGTTTGTTAAATGCAAGAGATTATACAAAAAGGAATTGTGAAATATTTGTTGCACCACGTCAGGGGACTATTTCTCCGTGGTCAAGTAAAGCAACAGATATATTGCATAATTGCGGTCTCAAAGACATAAAACGCATAGAGTTATCGCGCTGTTATGAGTTTGAAAAAGAGGTAACTGTTAGTGCTGTTAGAGAAACACATATTTTTGACAGAATGATAGAAGATATTTATCAGAACGTTAGCGATTTAACGGTATTATTTGAGGAACTAAAGCCGCAAAAAGATGATGAAATAAAAATACTAAACTCGCCTGAAAGAATAGATGAAATCAACCTGGAATTAGGCCTAGCACTGTCTCAAAGTGAAAAGGAATATCTGCTTAAAAGTTATGCAGAGATACAAAAAGAACCAACAGCAGCAGAATTGATGATGTTTGCTCAGGCAAATTCTGAGCATTGCCGACATAAAATATTTAATGCAAGTTGGAAAATTGACAACCAACAGCAACAAAAATCACTGTTTTCAATGATTCGAAATACAGAAGCCAAAACCCCAAGTCCAGCTATTTCTGCTTATAAAGATAATTCTGCCGTTTTTAGTGGTGGACAAAGCATTCGTTGGATTAAGGGTGCTGACAATAAATACACAGAAGAAACCTTAGTTGCCGATATTCTTATCAAGGTAGAAACACACAACCACCCAACGGCAATCTCTCCTTTTCCAGGAGCAGCAACTGGTTCAGGTGGAGAAATTAGAGATGAGGCGGCAACAGGTCAGGGCAGCCGTCCTAAGGCGGGATTGACAGGATATTCCGTAAGTCACTTGAAGGTTCCAAACAACAGACACCCGTGGGAAGAAGATACTATTGGTAAACCAGAAAGAATTGCATCAGCATTGGATATCATGCTTGAAGCGCCGCTTGGAGCAGCGGCATTTAATGACGAATTTGGTCGTCCAAATATCTGTGGCTATTTTCGATCAATGGAAATCAATACCGAAGACTTTGGTTGGCGAGGATACCATAAGCCCATCATGTTGGCAGGTGGATTGGGAACCATCAACCGCGATTTAGCAATCAAACAAGACACGCAAGCAGAAGATGTTTTGGTTGTTCTTGGAGGGCCTGCGATGTTGATTGGTTTGGGAGGAGGAGCGGCCTCATCAATGACCAGTGGCAGCAGAAAAGAAGACTTGGATTTTGCTTCAGTTCAAAGAGGTAATCCTGAGATGGAGCGGCGATGCCAAGAAGTAATCGATTCTTGTTGGACTTTGGGTCATGACAGCCCAATACGTTCAATTCATGATGTAGGTGCTGGAGGTTTGTCCAATGCGATGCCAGAATTACTCGATGATGCGGGTTTGGGAGGCGTATTAGAGTTGCGAGAATTACAGATTGATACAACATCAATGACACCAATGGAAGTGTGGTGTAACGAATCACAAGAGCGTTATGTTATATCCATTAAGCCAGACAAGTTAAAGCAATTTACAGACATGTGTGAGCGCGAGCGTTGTCCAGTAGCCGTGCTTGGTAAAGCCACTAAAGAGCCAAATTTGTCTGTTAATGATGCTTATTTCAGTGAAAAAATAGTGGATATTCCAATGAGCCTGCTTTTTGGAAATACCCCGAAAACAGAAAAAAACATCAAAAGGGTTAAACCAAAGCTGAGCAAATTCGATAGCAGCTCTATTGAAGTAGAAGATGCCATAAATAAAATACTTGTTTTCCCGACGGTTGCAAGTAAAAAGTATTTAATTACTATTGGTGATAGAACTGTTTCGGGGCTGGTTCATCGGGATCAAATGGTTGGGCCTTGGCAAATCCCTGTCGCTGATTGCGGTGTCACTTTAAGAGATTTTCATTCTTATGCTGGAGAAGTGATGTCTATTGGTGAAAAAGCACCATTGGCATTAATTGATGGAAAAGCCTCTGCACAAATGGCAGTTTGTGAAGCATTATTAAATTGTGCTGGAAATTCTATTGGTTCGTTGGATAAAATAAAATTATCGGCTAACTGGATGGCGGCATCAGGACTAGGACGAGAAGATGAAGTGCTTTTTGACGCAGTCAAAGCCATTGGAGAAGAGTTGTGTCCCCAATTAGGGATTGGGATACCTGTGGGCAAAGATTCGTTGTCGATGAACTCGCAGTGGGATAATGGACAGAAAACAGTCACCTCACCCGTCTCATTATTAATCTCAGCTTTTGCCAATGTTAAAGACGTCCGCAAAAGTGTAACGCCTTATTTTGATGCTAAACAAACCCATAAGTTTTATTACATTGATTTAGCCCAGGGTAAAAAACGATTAGGGGCATCATCCTTGGCACAAGTTTACAGTCAAATTGGCGATGAGTGCCCACAAGTGGAGAGCATTGAAAAAATAAAGTCATTCTGGCAATTGATGCAATCATCAATCGAAAAAGAACTTATTGCTGCGTACCATGATGTTTCTGATGGTGGTTTATTTGTGACGATTCTTGAGTTGTGCATGGCAAGCCACTGTGGAGCGAAAATAAATATAAACTTTAGTAGTCAAGCACCTGTTGATAAACTTTTTAATGAAGAACTTGGTGTAGTGGTAGCCATTTCAGAACAACAAGAAGCGGACTTCATAAAACAAATTAAGCAGACAGAATTAAAAAAAGACATCGTTGAAATTGGATTAAGCCAAACACAAAAGACGTTGCAAATTAAAGATGGAATGAAAAACATTTTTAATGAATCACTCGTCGATTTGCAACAAAAGTGGAGCCTTACCAGTCATCAAATGGTTACTTTAAGAGACAACCCAGAAACAGCCAAACAAGAGTTTGACTGGATAGCAAAAGAGGATAAAGGCATTAACCCAAAAGCAGCTTTTGATTTTAGTGAAGCAGTGATTGCACCGTATCTTAATTTGTCCCGACCCAAAGTTGCTATCCTAAGAGAGCAAGGTGTCAATGGTCAAAAAGAAATGGCAATGGCATTTTATAAAGCAGGATTTGATGCCTACGATGTGCATATGCAGGATTTGCTTGAGGGGAGATTTAATATCAATGATTTTCAGGGCATGGCAGCTTGTGGTGGATTTTCCTATGGTGATGTTCTCGGTGCTGGTAAGGGCTGGGCGAATAGCATTTTGTTTAATGAGAAAATAAAAGCACAATTTACAGAATATTTTATCGACGACAACAAGTTTACCTTGGGTGTGTGTAATGGCTGCCAGATGTTGTCATCTTTAAAAGAGATTATTCCAGGAGCTCAATCCTGGCCACAATTCTTAAAAAACACTTCGCAACAATTTGAGGCAAGATTTTCTTCTGTTATAATTGAGGAAAGCCCTTCTGTCTTTTTTGAAGATATGCAGGGCGCACGTATTCCAGTTGCTATAGCACACGGGGAAGGTCGAGCATTTTTTAAAGATGAGAGTTGTACGACAAATAAAGTGGCGAGTTATTGTGATAATAAGGGTGTTAGAACTCAAAGTTACCCTTTTAATCCCAATGGTTCTCATAATGCGACAGCTGCGGTTAGTAATGAAAGTGGAAATGTGTTAATAATGATGCCGCATCCAGAGCGGGTATTTAGAGTGGAGCAAATGTCATGGTTTCCTAACTCATGGCAAGGCAATTCGCCGTGGATGAGAATGTTTTATAACGCGAGGAGATTTGTTAAGTGAGTGATTCGGTAGAAAATAACGAAAAGTATTCGAAGACAGTTATCAAAGAAATGTTAATTAGTGCTGTGCTGTATTTGCCTATTAGTTTCTTTGTGTGGTTTTATGCATCGGCTTTGTTGGTTATCCCCGTTAAGTATTTATTGCAAATGGTTTTAACGGTGTGGCAGCCAGAATTATTTAATGCGGTAACGCAACACCATTATTTGTTAAGTATAGAAACTTTAATATTTCCAAAAGAGACTTTCTCAGGTCAAGGGGATAAGTTGGCAGTTTTGGATGTGTCAGTAAACCCAATGCTCTACGGTTATGGATTGGCAGTTATCTCGGGATTGGTGTTATCTGTTCCAGGTCTTAAATGGTCAAAGGTTGTTTTTCAAATAGTATTGGGATATTTTGTTACTGTCTTTATTCAAACTTTTGGTTCATTTTGGGAAATGATTAAGCACCTTGCTTTTGAAGGTGGTCCAGATACAAGTCAAGCAATTTTGGATACAGGTTTGGCGCCAAACTTTATCGCTTTGATGTATCAATTATCTTATTTGATTTTCCCTGCTGTTATTCCAGTGGCTTATTGGATTGTGATGAATAACGTCTTTATTGGAGAAATAACTGGTTTGGATAAAAAGCAAACGCGAAACTTTAAGCAAAAAACAGTGTCTGATAAAAAACAAACAGAAGAAGATAAATGAGCCAAGCACAAGCACTAGAACAAAACCAACAACCAGAAGTTCAAAGCGAACAAACATTTGAACAGCAATTGTGTCAATACATGATTGAAAATGGCAGACTTAAAGCTGAAGATTTGGCTCGTGGACAACGTTTGTACGCAGAAACATTAAGTACCTCGCTTGTGCCACTTTTAGTGAGATTAGGTTTGGCGTCCGAACGAGACGTTGCCAATTCATTAAGTGAATTGATGAATATCGAAATGATAGCTGAAAAGGATTACCCAGAATCAGTGGCAATCGAAACAGAATTTCCTGAGCGTTTTATGCGAGAAAATCTTTTTGTTCCAATAGCAGAAGATGCTGACACAATCCGTGTGGTGATGGTTTATCCAAGTGACGAGTTTACCACTAAATCCATCAAGATGGCATCAGGCAAAGAGTTGCAAATAAAAATTGGCTTACCATCAGAGGTAGAAAATGCCATAGAAAAACTCTTCGGTGGAGGACGCTCTGCCATGGGACAGATTGTGGACAACTTATCCGATGAAAGTACAGGCGATGAAGAGGATGTCGATCATTTGCGTGATTTGGCATCAGAGGCACCAGTTATTCGCTTGGTGAATATTATTTTGCAACGCGCGGTTGAGTCAAGGGCATCGGACATTCATGTTGAACCTTTTGAGAACAGGCTCAAAGTGCGTTACCGCATTGATGGTGTCTTGCAAGAAGTCGAATCGCCGCCAGCGCGTTCAACGGCAGCCGTAATTTCGCGAATTAAAATAATGGCAAAACTCAATATCGCCGAGCGTCGTTTACCACAAGATGGGCGAATTATGTTGCGGGTGCAAGGCAAAGAGTTGGATTTGCGTGTATCAACCGTACCAACATCTTATGGCGAATCGGTAGTGATGCGTATCTTGGATAGAGAAAACATTGCTTTTGATTTCCATCAATTAGGATTCACGGACAGGATTCTTGAGCCGTTCAAAAGAGTGTTGGAGTTGCCCCATGGGATTCTGCTTGTTACAGGCCCAACAGGTTCGGGTAAAACCACAACGTTGTACACCGCCTTGGATCAACTCAATACCGAAGAACGCAAAATTATAACGGTAGAAGACCCAGTAGAATACCAATTAACGGGCATCAACCAAATTCAAGTAAAATCCTCTATTGGATTGGACTTTACCTCCGCACTTCGCGCCATTGTTCGTCAAGATCCCGATGTCATTATGATAGGGGAGATGCGTGATTTAGAAACGGCAAAAATAGCCATACAATCGGCTCTAACAGGACATTTGGTGTTGTCAACCATTCACACCAATGATGCCTCGGGTGGCATCACTCGTTTGTTAGATATGGGTGTGGAAGATTATTTATTAACTTCTACAGTTAATGGGATATTGGCACAACGCTTGGTGCGAAAATTAAATCAAGAAACCGCAAAGAAAGAAATTTTATCAGCCGAAATGGTTAAAAGTATGGGATTAGATAAACTTGTTAAGCAAGACGAGTACGCTTTTTACAAACCTGTTCCTAGTGAAACCAATCTCACTGGGTACAGCGGTCGAATGTCAATATTGGAATTTTTAGAAATGTCAGATCCAATTCGTCGATTGATAATGAATCATGCGACAGCTGGAGAAATTCAATCCCAAGCCTGTAAAGAAGGCATGACCACTATCTATGAAGATGGATTGCTTAAATGCTTAGAAGGTAAAACCAGCTACGAAGAGATTTTACGTGTCTCTCAAGATGGTGAGCATTAAAGACGATGGCTCAGTTTATCTACAAAGCATTAACACCAGCAGGGGAACAACTTGAGGGGCAAATGGAAGCCACCTCACGAGACGAAGTGATTGGTAAAATTCAAGCAGCTGGCAACATACCTGTAACTGCCAAAGAGATGGGGACAGGTTTTTCATTAGAAAATTTATTGGCATCACGCAAAACCATTACGCAAAAACAAGTGGGTGAATTCACGGATCAACTCGCTACATTGCTGAACTCGGGTATGCCGCTTGAGCGCTCCTTAAGTGTTATGATTGATTTAATTGATGAAGAACGTTTGCGCATTATGGTTGAGCAGGTGCGGGATAAGGTTCGTGGTGGCGGAACACTCTCGGATGCTTTGGAAGAGCAACACGTGTTTTCTAACATGTATACCAATATGGTGCGTGCAGGTGAAATGGGTGGCACATTGGAAATAACCTTAGAGCGCCTGTCTGATTACATGGCGCGAGCCAAAGAACTCAAAGACTCTGTGGTATCAGCAATGATTTACCCAACGATTTTATTTGTATTGGCTGGAGTTTCCATGTTTGTTTTGTTGGGTAAAGTGGTTCCCTCTTTTAAACCCATGTTCGAAGACGCGGGAATTGATTTACCCACAATTACGCAAATGGTCTTATCTATTGCAGCTTTTGTGCAAAGTTTTTGGTGGGTAATGATACTAATTTTAGTCACTATTGTTGTTTTGATTAAGCAAAAACTTAAAGAAACCGACTTTCGCTTGCAGTGGGATACGAAATTATTGAAATTACCATTAATTGGCGATTTAACAACAAAAATAGATATTGCTCGATTCACAAGAACTTTAGGAACCTTAGTGGACAGCGGTGTGCCATTGTTATCAGGGTTGACCATTGCAAAAAAAGTCATCAACAATACATTATTGAACAAAATCGTTGGCGAAGCATCGGAAAAAGTAAAACACGGTGAACCTTTGGCATCAGGATTGGACAAAGTAGAAGAGTTTCCGCGTTTAGCACAACAGTTAATAAGTGTGGGCGAGGAAACGGGTAAATTAAATGAAATGCTGTTAAAAACAGCAGATACATACGATATTGAAGTCAAAACTTCAATTGACCGCATGATTTCGTTGTTGGTACCAGTGGTGGTATTGGTATTGGCGGCTTTAATCTTTTTTATCATATTTGCCATTATGATGGCAATGTTGAAAATGAATGAAATAGCAGGATAGAGGTAAGAATATGAAATACAGAAATAAAATAAGTAAAGCTCAAGCAGGTTTTAGTTTGATAGAAATTTTGGTTGTTATGGTGATGATGGCAACATTGATTGGTTTGGTAGCCAATGGAATTGGCAAAGGTAAAACTAAAGGGCAAATTCAAGAAGCTAAAATTAGAATAGGTAAACTCAAAGGAAAAATTGAAGAGTTTAATTTAGATTTAGGCTACTATCCTAGATCTTTAGATGAATTGGTTAATGATAATGGTGATGGAAATTGGATGGGTCCTTATATTAAAGAGAAAGACTTGAAAGATTCGTGGAAGGAGCCTTTTCAATACTCAAATCCTGGTCAACACGACGAAGATTTCAGCATAGTCTCCTATGGAAAAGACAAATCACCTGGCGGCACAAAATTTGATAAAGACATTAATAGTTGGGATTTATAACCGCCTAAGTTATTTATGTTAAATCGTTTTCCAAACAAACAGATTGGTTTCACTTTAATAGAAGTGATTGTTGTTATGGTGATGATAGCGGTGTTGGCAGGAATGGTGGCATCGGGAATGACTGATAGCCTACGTAAATCAAAAATCCGAGCAGTCAGTAAAAATCTGGTCTCCGCCATGCGTTACACGCGAGGGCAAGCTGTGGTAAAACACGAACAAAAAACCATAAGCTTTAATGTGGAGGATAAAACCTACCAAGCCCCGCGAAAAAAGGTGGTGAATATCCCTGATGAAATTGATATTAATGTTTATACAGCAGACTCGGAGGTGCAAGATGAGACAACGGGTTCCATACGCTTTTTCTCCGATGGAAGTTCCACAGGTGGTTGGGTGAAATTAACCCATAAAAACAAAATATGGAAAATAAATGTTAACTGGCTAACAGGTGAAATTTCTATGATAGAAGGCTCAAGTATATGAATGCACATAGGAAAATAGGCAATAAACAAAAAGGCTTCACTTTACTGGAAGTGCTCATTGCTTTTACCATGTTGGCGGTTATTTTTGCCACAACAATGGAAGTTATTGCAGGCTCTGCTCGCAACACACGTAAAGCCTCTGATAATACACTGGTTGCTTTGTATGCGCAGAGTAAGTTGGACGAATTGGGTTTGTTAGAAAAGCTTGAAGAAGGCAGTACTGATGGCGATTTTGATGATAATACCAGTTGGACATTGGATGTTGTGCCGTATGACGTGCCCTATGAGGGCGATGTCAATCAGGACTTTTCAGCCGTTGAGTTAATGGAAGTGACTTTGGTCGTGACCACGCAGCGAGGAGGCAAAGAACGCCACACAGAGTTCAAAACTTTGCGAGCGATAACACCAGACTTTAATCAGAGACGTAAATGAAACGTCACGGCATAAAAAATAACAAACGCCAATCGGGTTTTACCTTGATAGAAATTATCGTGGTGATGACCATGTTGGCATTGATAATGACCATGGTTTATGGAGCCATAAATACCAGCCGTAAAATGGCATCAAAAGGAATT
Organism: Lysobacterales bacterium; assembly: GCA_026988115.1. Lineage (GTDB taxonomy): Bacteria > Pseudomonadota > Gammaproteobacteria > Xanthomonadales > Marinicellaceae > NORP309. Next base: position 70,255 of record JALSLV010000118.1, read on the forward strand.
AAGCGCATAGATGCCACCAACGAAGTGCGAGTTGTGCAAGAGTTGGTTCGCAGGCAAATATCACGAATATTGCCCATGGCTTTTAAAGAAGAGGATGGTGTTTTTGTTATTTTTGAAGGCGACGAAAATCACATTATGTATGTCTCACCCATGCCTGGTTATTTAGGCAAAGGTGGGCCACACGTGCAATTAATTGAGATTGTTAATGCAAAAGGTGGTAAAATCCTGCAATTTTCACATTGGCTACTCAATGATTCTTTAGAAGATGACTCTTTTGATGACTCAGATCAAGAACCCGTAGTCTTGTTGGAAAATATCGAAGATGCTCAGTTTAGTTTTATGAAGTTGGATGAAGAAGGCGAGCCAGGAGATTGGGAAAGCGACTGGGAAGAAAGTGAAAACACGCCCTTAATGGTTCAACTTGAAGTGGAAATGGGAGAAAAATCATTAATGACTTTTCCCACAATGGAAGTGGCATTGATGCTAGATGCGACGGCAACCAATAGACGAGTGAGTGAACACCTGTTATTAGGCAACCGAAATAATCAGGATGAAGTCAGATGAAAAAACAATCTGGTGTTGCAATAATTTTGGTTTTGTGGGTAACAGTTTTGTTGACGGTTATCGCCTCTAGTTTTGCCTTGTCAGCTCGTGTTGAAGGCGTGCAAGCCAAGATGGTGTTTGACACCACAAAAGCACGTTATTTGGCAGAAGCAGGTTTGAATAGGGCGGTTTATGAATTAAGAAACCCAGACCCAGATTCGCGTTGGATAGCCGATGGACGCAGCTATGAAATGGAATTTGCAGGGGCGAAAATAGAGATAAAAATTACCGATGAAACGGGTAAAATTGATATAAATTTAGCCAATGAGGAACTTTTAACGGGACTGTTTGCCTCATTGGGTATGAGCGAAGACGAAGCCATGACTTTGGCTCAACGCGTGATAGATTGGCGCGACAATGATAACATCAAAGGCTTTGATGGTGCAGAAGATGAGGACTACGAAGCAGAAGGTTATGCTTATGGAGCCAAAGACGCATTGTTTGATACGGTGCCAGAACTGCAGCAAGTGATGGGCGTAACTTATGAAATGTATCGACAACTCGAAAACGCCATAACAGTTTATTCGGGCAGTCGAAATATAAACCTAGCTTACGCAGGTGAACAAGCTTTAATGGCATTAGACGGAGTTGAGCGCGAAGATGCCAGGCAATTTATCGAAGAACGCGAACAAGCAGAAAAGGGCGATGCCTTGCCGCTATTGCCCAATGGACAAACCAGTGCGGCACGTGGCGGAGGAGTTGCTTTTAGTATCGTTGCTAAAGCCACACTCAGTAACGGTCACTGGGCAGAACTTGATGCCACAATCCGTTTAGGCGGCACGGTCAACGGGCGACCATTTCGCATAATGCGGTGGCGTGATAATGAACACATATAGATTAAAATTAAAATTAAATAATAAATGAGCACAATAGATAAATTACAAAATGACTTTAACAACTGGTATGAAACTTCATCCGTTGGTCAATTTATGCGCTGGTGGAAAACAGAGCTGATGTCTTTTGTGCCTGAAAAATACCAACAACAATTGTTTCCTCAAGCAATAAATGTTTTGCTGACTCAAGAACAAGATGAAGTGGTTATATGGCAAAACACTTCGGGTGATTTTGTCATTGAGAAAAGCGAAGATGAAGAGGTTATGTGGTGGCATGAGGTTCAGCATATTATTAACGATGCTGAAGGCAGGCGTGTTAATGTTGTTTATTTGTTGCCAAATAACGAAGTTTTGGTGCGCAAAATTGCTTTACCACAAGCAGCAAAAGAAAACCTTGATGAGGTCATCGGCTTTGAATTGGATAAATATGTTCCGTTCAAAGCAGAACAAGTGCAAATAAGTTATAAAATTGATAAAGAAAACTCAAGTGAAGATAAAGTTGTGTTAGATTTGGCGGTTATCCCAAAACAAAAAGTCGCAGACATAATTGCCTTAACAGAAGAAAAATCCATAGAACTGGATGCATTGGATGTCAATAGTGGTTCGGCTCAACAGCCTCAAGCATTGGGTGTAAATTTGTTGCCGCCTGAAAAGCGCAAAGAACGCAATTATTTCAATCTTAAACTAAACATAGGTTTATTGTTTTTATTTTTTATTTTGATGTATTTTGTGATGTATACGTCGGTGGCAAACAAACAAGAAAAAATTGAACAATTAACCAACCTGAATACGGAATTAAGCAAACAAGCCAAAAAAGCCAAACTGTTAAGAAAAGAATTAAAGTCGGTTATTGTTTCCAGTAAATTTTTAAACAACAAAAAAAATGACAACCCTAGTTTGGTGGCAATCTTATCGGACATAACTAATCGTTTGCCAGAGGACACTTATATTACTCGATTAAAAGTGAATAAAGAAAAGTTGGAACTCACAGGGCAATCAAATAATGCCAGTAATTTAGTGCCAGAGCTTGATAAATCACACAGTTGGTTTCAACCTGAAATTGTGGGTGGTGTTACCGAGGATAGGCGCACTAAGAAAGAAAAATTCACCATTAAAGCCTTGTTAAAAGAACCGCAAGTGGAGGACGAAGATGACGGCACTAGCTAATAACACAGAAATGCATCGTTGGTATGCTCTAGGAATACTGGGTTTTGTCCTTGTGCTGATTTACTTTATCTTTTTCCAAGGATTTGTCGCCGAACACGGTTTGTTAAATGAAGAAATTGATAGCCTTGAACAAGACAGACAGGAATATACGCAGTTGGTTAAAATCATACCAGAATTGCAAAATCGCATTAATACCGTTAAGGCAAATGTGGGTGATAATACCAGTTTTTTGCTTGCCGATAGCTACAACTTAGGCACAGCAGAATTAACGCGCATCCTTAAGAGTATTGTTTCAGAAAACACCACTTCCTCTTCAGAGTGCCAAACAGTCAGTAACACGCCCTATAAAGACAAAAATCCCGATCAATTTGAAAAAATAGTCTTAAAAGTACGTATGCGTTGCCAATACGATAAAATGCTCAATGTCTTATTGGCATTTCAAGAACATATCCCCTACCTTTTTGTTGATAATTTAAATCTTGAACAGCGTTTAATCCGCACGCGCAGAAATCAAAAACCAACACACCCAAAATTGGAAGTGCGCTTTGATTTAATTGCCTACTTAAATAAACCCGTTAAAGTTAAGAAGAAAAATGTTAAAAAATAATTTATTTGGACAAATTTTAATTGGAAGTTTAATTGTATTGGCATTAATTGCGAGCATCCAAATGCTGGGTATTGGCAGTCAAGTAGGTGAGGTAAAGTTGAATGAAGACGAGCAAGTAAGCATTCCGAATTTGCCTAAAAGCCTCAATCAACAAGAAACGCCAGAAGAAATAGACTTAAAAAAACTTGTGGAAGTCGCAGCAACAAAACCGATTTTTAGCACAACTCGTGAACCTTTTATCGAAGAAGTTGAAGAGGAAAAAACAGAGGATTTAACAGTAGAAATAGCCGAATTAAAAGCGCAAATAACAGGAATTGTTATTACACCCGAAAATTCATACGCGATGATATTGGATACAACCACCAATAAAAGAAGGTCTTACAAAGTAGGAATGCCACTAGATGGTGAACTCGGCGGTTGGAGAATCACCTCAATCCAAAGCCGCAAAGTGACATTTGAATCAGACGACGACAAGTCACAAGAACTGGAGCTTAAAGTTAGTGGAGGCACAAAACCGAAAGTACCATCGGCAAGCAAAAAGCCAGGGGCGGCTGCAAAAACAGGCGATATAGCCAGAGCAAATAAGCCATTAAGTCGCAAAGATAAGAAAAAGAATGCGGACGATATCCGTAAAAAAATAGCCGCTCGTCGTGCACAAATGCGCGCAGAAGCAGCAAACAAGAAAAACTAGGAGATAATTAGTGATTAAACAATTAATCATCATTTGTATTACTATAGGCTTGATGTCTTGTGCATCAACACCGCTGGATTTATCCAAAGAAGTGGATGGATACGATTACCTAAAAGGCATAGAGAGTCAAAAATACTCTGGAGCCATATTTGGTGATGAAAAGTCTGAAGAAGAAGCCAAGAAAAAAGACCCTTATGAGTTTTATCCAGGCACTGGTAAGTTTATTGATGTCAAAGCGGCAAGCAAGCAACAAAAGCCAGTGACAAGCAAAGGTGAAATCACTTTAAATTTTGAAGGCGACTCATTGCCAGCCGTGGTAAATTTAATTTTAGGCGAAGTACTAAAAGAAAACTATGTTATTGCACCGGGCGTGACAGGAGAGGTGACCTTTGCTACCGTCAAGCCCATCAATAAAGATCAGGTTTTACCTATTTTAGAAATGTTATTAAGTTGGAATAATGCCGCCTTGGTCTATATTGAAGACCGTTACCATGTTATGCCACGCGCAGATGCCATCAAAGGCAATCTCATTCCTGCTTATGGCCATATGCAAAAACGCAAAGGTTATACGGTCATGGTTGTTCCATTAAAGTTCATTGCACCAGCAGAAATGGAGAAAGTATTAACGCCTTATGCCAAAGATGGTGCCATTGTTAAGGCTGATAATGCACGCAATTTACTTTTTTTGTCAGGCACCAAAAGAGAACTAAACATGTACTTGGATACCATCAATATCTTTGATGTGGATTGGTTAGCAGGCATGTCAACAGGAATATTTACCTTAAATCGCGTGGAAGCAGGCGCAATCGTTGGAGAATTAGAAGCAATATTTGGAGAAGGTGCTGATAATCCATTGGCTGGCATGTTTCGTTTTATGCCATTAGATCGTTTAAATGCCATCATGGTCATTACTCCACAAGAAAGCTATTTGCACAAAGCGCAAGAATGGATAAAGCGACTCGATCGATCAGATTCTGAAGCCGCCAGTAACCTCTATGTCTATAATGTCAAAAACATCAAAGCCGATGACTTGGCGGGCTATCTTGGTGATGTCTTTGGTGGCAGTAGCGGAGGTAGTTCCCGAAGCTCTAAAAAAGACAATGCAGGCAAAGTAGCGCCAGGTCTGGCTGGCAGAGAAATTGGCTCAAAAACGAACAAATCAAAATCCGTTAAGAAAACCAAGCGCAACAACTCATCAAGCAACAATCAGGACGGACCAAGTTTTACTGCCATTGAAGAAAACAACCAAATATTGATTAGTGCCAGCGCACAAGAATACGACTCCATAATGGCAGCAATAGCGCGATTGGATATTGAGCCTTTGCAGGTATTAATTGAAGCAAAAATTATAGAAGTAACTTTAACAGACAACGAGTCATCAGGAGTGGAGTGGTTGTTTGGTTCTGCTAGAACCACAACAACAACCGATAAAAGGTTTGGGATACGTGATACTGACTCTGCGCGATTTGGGGCTGGCGGCTTAACTTATGTATTAACAGGGGTTGATGTTCAAGCAACAATTTCGGCATCAGATGTAAAAAGTCGAGTTGCCTTGTTATCAACACCATCTTTGCTTGTATTAAACAACAAAGAAGCCTCCATAAATGTTGGAACACGAATACCTATTCAAAATAACTCACTGAATAATGGCGGTCTTAATACCTTTAGTTCTATCAGGTATTTGCAAACAGGCACCAAGTTAACGGTAACACCAAGAATTAATCCAGGTGGATTGGTGTACATTGAAGTGGCACAAGAAGTCAGTTTGCCAACAGCAACAGACGCAAATGGCAATCGAGACATTAACAACCGAGAGTTAACCACTGAAATCGCAGTCCAAAGCGGCGATACCATAGTCATGGGAGGTTTGATTAAAGAAGACAGAAACCACAGTAAAAATGGCGTGCCTAAACTCAATAGAATTCCCTTGCTTGGTGGGTTATTTGGCTCAAGAAACCGAACCAATGAAAGAACTGAATTAATATTGTTGTTAACCCCAACAGTCATAGAAAACCCAGAACAAGCCAAACAATTAACAAAAGAATACGCCAATCAATTTAAAGGTTTAAAACCATTAAAGCCGAAGCATGAAGGATCTTATAAATACACAGGCAAAAACAACCCAAAAGATGAAAACTATCAGAATAAACGCGAGAAAAACAACAATGAATAAAATAAAAGCCCTATTACTAATTATAGCAGTGTCTCTATTAATGACAGCCTGCGAAGACCAAGAAAAAAATAAACTCGACAACCGCGTTATGACTAGTTGGAAAAATAAGATAGAAAAAGACTTTTCAGAAGCATACAAGTTTTTGAGTCCTGGCTGGAGAAGTACTGAAAGTGAAACTGCCTTTGTTCAGCGATTGAGTATGGCAAAAATTAAATGGCTTAAAGCGAGCATTAAGAGTAAAACTTGCACCCAAAAAGATGTTTGTAAAGTTGAGTTATCAATTGAGTATGAATATCAGTTCAAAGGTTCTTTTGCAGATAAGCTTGTAGTGACAACTACTGTGAAGGAAGATTGGATTATGAAGAACAATAAATGGTATCATGTTCCTGCTAAGACAAAATTGAATTAATTAATAAAATTTCTTGTTAATTAAAAGGTTTTATCGTAACATTCACACTGAGGCTATATACTTTTAATGGATTTCTGTTAGAAGCGGTGTATGGTCCTGTATATATAATTAACTTTTAGGAGTTCTAAAAATGAAAAGAAACAACTTAACAACTGCATTGATCGCAGGTATTGCTGGCGTTGCTGGCATTGCATCTGTGTCAACGGCAGTTAACTTAAATTCAGATGGTACTGGACAGTTATTAATCTATCCTTACTATACTGTAAACAATGGTTTAAACACATTAATCTCTGTTGTAAATACAACGGACAAGTCTAAAGCAATCAAGGTACGTTTCCTTGAAGGTAAAAATAGTCGCGAGTGTTTAGATTTTAACTTATACTTATCAGCTTACGATGTATGGACTGCTGCGTTAATTCCTACAACAGCTACGTCTTTGTTCTCTCCAGGACACGAAGGTGAAAACACTGTTAAGCTTATTACAAGCGACACTTCTTGTGTGGATCCATCGGTGATTAGTGCAACAGGTTATGAGTTCTTACCTTACGGATATGATCCTGGTAATAACGGTTCAGCCGCTTCTGGCTATGATGAGCAAGGTCTTGACTTGCAACGTTGTACAGAAGGTCACTTTGAAATGATTGACATGGGTGATATCACTGATATTGATACTATCGATGGTATTGATCATGGAACAACTGGTATTCCTGCTGACTGTAGTGTTGTGGTTAATAACTTTAATCCTGGTGAAATTTGGAATACAATACCAATTTCTGGTATCGATGCTTCTTCAGGTGGTATTTTTGGCTCAGCTTCAATTGTAGATGTAGCAGGTGGTACAGATGTAGCTTATAATGCAGATGCCATTGATGCCTTTACTACAATTCCTTTAATTACTAATACAGGTGATTTGCTTCCTTCATTAAACAGTGGTGGCGAATTAACAAGTAACATTTTTTACAATGGTACTGTGATTACTGATACTTGGAATGTACAACCAATTCAAGCAGTCAGTGCTGTATACATGCACGACAGCATCTTCGGTGAGTACGCTTTGGAAGATGTTATTGGAGCTAATACTGAGTGGGTTGTTACCTTCCCAACTAAAAACTTCTACGTAGATTCATTCAGAAATGTTTTTGGAGCAGGTAATAATCCGTATCAGCCATTTACTCAAGCGATTGACGACAGAGGCATTGGTGCTTGTGAAGTTTATACATTTGAATATTATGATCGTGAAGAGCAAGTGCCTGATGCAAGAATTGCACAGCGTCCACCATCACCACGTCCTCCAGGTGTAGATAATGGCGATGCTGTATTTTGTTGGGAAACTAATGTTGTTGAGTTTAATGATTCAGATGTGCTTTCTGGAGATTCTTTAATTTTAGGATCTAAAAACACTACTCACTTCATTACAGCAAATACTCCAGCACAAGCTGCTACAGCAACAACACCAGCAGTAAGTCCTACTTACTTTGATACGGGTTGGGTTGCAATGCATTTTGCGCAAAGTACTAATGACAATGGAACTGGAAATGTTTATGATGGTTTACCTGTAACTGGTTTTGCTACACAACGTTATGTAAATGCAAACTTAACAGGTGGTATTTTAGCTAACTATGCAGGCTTGTTTGCTCATAGATATTCTAGAAGTATCCATAATTAAATATAAGTTTTAATTATGCTAAAAAATGAGTGATTTTATATCACTCATTTTTTTTGCACAAAATAATTAGAAAACAATAATATCTAAAAAATCATTCATAAAATAAATTACTAATTTACATAAAATTAGTAATAATTATTTTATAAATATATAAGCTCTCCAAATATTTTATCATTCACATAGGTTTATCAAAGGAGTATGCATTATAGTTTTGTAAATTAAATTTATTTAAATATTTTTAAATAACTATATTTTAAAAAAATAAGTAAAAAAATTAGTGGAATTTTGATTTTAAAGCTTTTAATAGAAAGGGTTTAAGAAAAAATTAACATTTGATAGTGTATAATGAAAACAATTTTACAATATACTGAATTGAAATATGAAAACCAAGACTAATTACTTTATTATTTTACTATTAAGCGTATTTAGCTTTAATGTACGCTCTCAAAATTTAAATTTAAATTATGGAGATGGATCTAATAGTTTTCCGCTGCAAAGTAATACAACTGTTACAATTGATTCAAACAATGGTGATGTAAATGTAAGTACATCAGATACAGCTGCGCAGATTGGAACAAAACTGGGGTTACAACCCACAGGTAATGCACCAGCAATTAGTTTTGTCGTAACACCCAATGGGACAACATCAGCAACAATTGATGCAACAATAGTGAACGATGCCATTTATTGTGATAAAAGTAATCTTTGGTCTGGTCTTATTACCAGCAATCCGCCAGTTGATTATGTTAATAATGTATCTCAAACAGTAACAGCAAATGGTAACAATTACACGTTAACTTGCGGCAATTCTTTTGGAGTATCCACAGAAAATGCAAGCGTATCTAACGTTATAACGGTATTAAATCCAGTTGTAACAATTTCTGCAAGCCCATTTACAGTAGCCAGTGGAGGAAGTTCAACTGTTTCTTGGACTGTGACTAATAGTCCCACTACTTGTGATTTTACAGGTGATTGGCCTGGTGGAGGAGGAACTAACGTTGTTCCAGCAAACTTCCCTGCCTCATCATTTGTGTTAAGTAATATTACAACAGCTAAAACACTTTCAGTAGTCTGTGATAATTCTGCAGTAGGTAATTCTGGAATAAAAACAGTAACTATCAATGTTTCTGGTGGAAGCTCAACTGCCTGGGCTAGTTGTCCTGCACCACAACAATCTATTTTGAACAATGCTGAAGATAGAACAATTATAGCTAATAGTTCGGCTACGGGTGGAACAACAAATGGTACTTTCTATCAATTCTATGGCTCTAGTACCCCATCAAATTTAAATATGTCTGATTTTATGAATGCAACATTCGGTTTATCTTTAACTAGAAATCAATATGTAGCTGGTCAGTTTAATATAGGTAATGAAACTCTACAGGCGAAGTTTTCATTTACCTTGCCAGGTGGAACTCAGGGAGCGCCAGCAGCATTCTTTACCGCCACTATAAGCGAGTGTCCAGGAGAGTTTAATATTCATAATAATCAATCAACTTGTAAGATAACAGGCACTAACAGTTCACTGTTTTGGTCTACAAATCCAAGTTCTAATCCTGCTACATATTGTTTATTAGATAAAAATAAAACTTATTACTTAAACATGGTTCATGCAGATGCAGGAGTTAACAATTATGGGACAAGTGCTTGTAATACAGCTTATTGTGGTATCCTCGGTGTGCCAAGAATAGTAAATTAAAATATGAAGACACTATTAATACTGTTTACAATTTTATCTTATTCTGTTTTTGCTAATAATGATGTTTTATTAAAACAAGGTGAAACGGTACTTACCTTTAAAGATGTTGATGGATTTGCATTTAAAATGCCAAATGATATACGCTCTGGTTTTTTCTCAAAACCTGATCGCGTAGAGAAAACATTAGGCACATTGTTGAACATGAAACATGTGTATGAGTATTCTAATAAACATAAAATCATTGATAAAAAACGATTGAATCAAAAAGTTGATGAGAAAGTACATAATCTTTTTGCTTATGATGATAGTACAAAAGATATTATGGAGAAAGAAAATACATATAAGACTATTAGGCATTTTTTGACTCTAGAACAGAATTATAAACTAGTTCAAGAAAATATGTTGAATAATATTTCCACTGATGAAATTATGGAATATGTTGATGAGTATTTTAAATTGCACCAGAATGAATACCAAATTCCTGAAACTAGAAAAATACAATACCTATCAATTGACTATAATGAAACCAATAAAAAGGAACAAAATAAAACAATGAGGGAATTACTAAATTCTATTAAAAGCAATAAAATCAAATTTTCAGATGTGAGTGAAATTAAAGAATATAGTAATATAAAAATATCCGAGATATTGAAATATTACATATACAGTAATAAACAAAAGAAGTTCTCTGATTTTGTTTTTTCTTCTGAAACTAATGGTGTAATAAATGGTATTTTAGAATTGTCAAATAAATATATATTAGTTAACATTATATCTATTTCTCCCACTCGATTAGCAAGTTTAGAAGAAGTTAAAGATGAATTAATTGTTAAATTTAAAAAAGATAAATTTCAGCGTGATTTTAAAGAGTTACTAATTAAATTGACTGGCGAATCAATTGAAATCAATGATGAAAATATGAAAGAATTAATTAACAGATATCAATAATTACATTCATAGGGTTAAAGATAGATGTTAAATAAAAGTCATATATTCAAGTACTTTTTTATACGTGAGATTAAGAATGATTACTTAGCAAATTTACTCGGTTTAACTTGGTTATTTATTCAGCCGATTGTTTTATTATTGATGTATTGGTTCGTTTTTGAAAAAATATTCAATGCAAGAATACCAGAGGAACTTAATTTAGAATTTATTGTTTACCTTGCTGTTGGTTTTTGGCCTTGGCTTGCTTTTTCAGAATCTGTTGTTAAATCAATATCTTCTGTAATGAAAAATTCAGAACTGATTGGTAAAAATAAGATTGATTTTAAAATTCTTGTATTAGCATCAGTATCAGCAACCTTTTTGGTTAATAGCATTAGTTATTTTGTAATTCTAACAATTCTTTCTTTTTTTTATGATTTTCTAAGCCTTGAAAAGATCTTATTATTGTTCATTCCCTTGTTCCTTTTATACTTTTTTGCTGTTTCAATTGGTTTGTTCTTGTCTGCAACGCAGGTTTTCGTGAAAGATACATTGCAAGTAATTACAACTTTTATGACCCTGTTGTTCTTTTCTACACCAATAATATATTCAGAGTTATTAATACCTGAGAAATATATTAATTATCTTAAGTATAACCCCCTCTATACACCAATAACATTTATTCATAACATATTTATTAATCAAGAGCTATTACCATGGCAATCTATAGCTTATTTGGCTGTTGTTATTGTAGTTTTAATTTTTATTTCAGTTCGGTACTTCGATAAACTATCAGTTCATTTTGAAGAATATAAATAACAATTCCTAATTTAAAAAAATAATAATAGATGAATAAAAAATTTAAATACATAAGTTTCTCATAATGATCTATACCAAAAAATGGACACAGTTTTATGAAATTGCTTTTTCATACTTCGTTAGGCGATTTAATTACAGATTCTAAACTTTGCCAGCTATAATATCCAGATAGTGATACTTCCATTACATCGCAAGCAATTAGAGTATCAAATCCAGAATGTGATTTTATAATATCATATTTTACGTTTGGTATTTCGCAAAGTAGTTGTGAGTCTTTTTTAATATTTCACGTAGTTGTCGTAACCTTGATTTTCTTTTCGAAGTTGTTTTATTTCATTATCTGGTGTTAAATTTACACTATTTTGCATTACTTCATTCGGTATTTAGATTAAGTTTTAAAAAATTGCATTTAAATAATAAATCTATGCTTGCGAAATAAATTATTAACTGTATAGTTTCACAACGTTATTGTTAAATAATTGCCACACTCATTGTGGAGCGTAGCGGAACAATGAGTGTGGCAGGCTTTTAAAAACTCGCCTTGTTAGATAAAATTCAATCAACTAACAGG
>JALSLV010000119.1 GCA_026988115.1 Lysobacterales bacterium
TACAAAAACAGCTTGAAGAGGCCGATGGTGAAAAAACTGGTAAAGATGATGTTATACGCGAAAAGCAGGAACATATTACCAAGTTGAGCAAAGAGCTAAATAAGTATTCAACCCCAAGCGATGAAGAACAATTAAAGCAAAACTTGGAAAGTGCGGTTACCCATTGTGAAACATCTATTCGCCTACTGGGTAAAGCTATGAATAATATTTTTTATTATGCTGAAGGTAGTGATCAATTAAGAATGCAGCCCCTCAATCAGTTTGAATTTTTACTTAGAGAATTAGTGGATGCAGGTGTTAAAAATGAACTGAAATTTGATGCAAAGAAAGATTTTGCGCCTTTGATGGTTATGTTTGAAGATTTTGCGCCAGAAGACTCGAAAGAATGATAAAGGATTATAAATATGAATGCACTTGAGTTGGAAAAACAAGAATATCTTAATCGCCTTGGTCAGCGCTGGTCTACTGCCAAACATGGTAATAAAAACACGTTGATTGCTGAGGGCTGTAATTATTTTGGATGCAAAAAAGATGCTCTTTATCGATGGCTAAAGGAACTGGGCTTTGATAATGGTAGAAAACGTAGAGCAGATAATAATAAAAGCAATATATCTAAAGAATCTGTTTTATTTGTTGCAAACTTTATGCATATTTCCACTAGGGATAGTGGGAAAAGACTTGCTTCTACAAAGAGGTGTATTGAGGTTGCTGTCAATAATGGAAAACTTGAAAAAACTGTTTCTGCATCTCATATGCTTAGATTAATGAAACAGTATGGTGTTCACCCTGATCAAATCAATCAAGCTGAACCGTATAGGCCAAAAAAAAGTTTACATCCAAATCATGTGTGGGAATTCGATGTTTCTCTTTGTGTTCTGTATTACATGAATGGAAAAACAAAGTTGAAGCATATGCCAAAAGATGAATTTTATAAAAACAAGCCTGAAAACTTTGAAAAAATTAAGCATGATCGTGTTTTACGTTATGTGATAACTGATCATTGTAGTAGTGCTTTCTATGTGCAATATTTTATTGCTCCTGGTGAAAACTCAGCCTCACTGTTTGAATTTTTAATGGCTGCTTTTTCAAAACGTGCAAAGGCTGATCCTTTTCATGGTATTCCGTTTAATTTGGTTTGGGATGCTGGGACAGCTAACCAAAGCCATATGATTAAGCATCTATTGAAAATAGCTTGATGTTAATACATTAACTCATATGCCAGGGAATCCACGCGCAAAAGGTCAAGTTGAATGTGCTCATAATATTATTGAACGTGATTTTGAAGGCTTTCTTTATTTAACCCGTATTTCCAATGTTGAAGAATTGAATCAACACGCCCATAGATGGATGCGTAAATATAATGCTGAAGAAAGGCATAGCAGACATGGACATGAGCGTTATGAAGTCTGGCAAACCATAAAAGAAGAGCAATTAAGAATTGCACCTGATGTGGAGGTTTGTAAACGATTATTACAACAAAGCAAGCCTGTTTTTCGCAAAATAAAAGGTGATCTAAGTATTACCTTTGCCATTAAAGGTAAGGGGTCTTTAAGTTATTGCTTAAGAAAAATTGCTAATTCTGTCGATATTAATGTAGGTGCTGAAGTTTCTGTTTATGAAAACCCATTTAGATCACCTAATGTTAATGTTGAAGTGGTTAGTTCTGAAGGGGAAATCATAACCTATGAAATAGAACCTATGAAATAGAACCTATGAAATAGAACCTATAGAAAAAGATGGGTATGGGTTCCCTGTAGATGCACCTGTTATTGGTAAAGAGTTTAAAGCTGTTGCAAAAACGCCTGTTGATAAGCAACGCGAACAAATGAACCGTGATGCTTATGGGGTAACGACTGATCGTGAAGTTAAAGGTGTTAGAAAAAGTAAAAAGACCATAGCCTTTGATGGTGAGATTGATCCTTATAAACATGTGACCAATTTTAAAAGCCCTGATTACATGCCAAGGTCTGGTAGGGCTTTTACTGTTGAGACCACTCATTTAAAAACTACCTGCTTAAAGTGGCCTGAAGTGGGTATGAAAATTAAAAACCAATATGGATTGAAACCACAAGAGATGAAAGCCATCGGTGATGTTTTCAAACAGCGTTTTCCTGAGGGCATTCCAGAAGATCAACTCAAGGATTATGTTCAGGAGGTCGTCAATGATTGTAAAGCAAGTATCAAAGCAGGATAAAGCCAGAATGGAGACTAATCGAATGAGAGCTGTTTTAAGCCCTGTTTTAGGGTTTACCGTTGTCAATGTATCAGTAAATGTTTTTCCCTCTTTTATAAAAACTTGTAAAAGGGTTGCTGGTGCATTTAAGGCTGAAGAAAAGAACAGATTTAAAGCAGTAGAAGATTTTTCAACAAAAAGTCATTCCAAACAAGGGCGGCAACCCCTGCTTGGAATATTTGGATATTTCACTAAATCAACAAATCAATTAATTCAGGAGTAGAAATGTTATCACAAGAAACACTGAAACACTTTAAATTGTTCCGCAATCCATTTATGGATGATGTGCGTAGCAATGAGGATGTTTACTTAAATCAGAGTAGCCGTTTTATTTTGGCTGCTATGGGGGATGTTGCCAAGAATCAGGGGATTTTAGCCATTAGTGGTGAATCTGGTGCTGGTAAAACGGTACTGCGTAAGCTGTTTATGGAAGAGCTACGAAAGGATGATGATATTGCGGTTATCATTCCTCGCATTTTCGATAAAAGTAAGATTACTGCTGCTAGCTTATGTGATGCCATTGTGGCTGATGTGAGCAGTGAAAACCCTAAGCGTTCTATGGAAGCGAAAGCCAGGCAAGTTGAACGGCTTTTGCGCACGGCTACTCAAGGTGGCCGACGTCATGTGTTAATTATTGAGGAGGCGCATGATTTAACGGTGCCTATATTAAAGTATCTAAAACGGTTCTGGGAAATGGAAGATGGCTTTAACCGTTTGCTAGGTATTATATTGATCGGGCAAAACGAGTTGAAAGAAAAATTGGATGAAAAGTTAAATTATCAAATGAGGGAGTTCATTCGTCGTTGTATTCAGGTTGAATTGTCACCCCTTGATAATAGTTTACATGATTATTTGAAGTTTAAGTTTAAGCGTGTGGGGGGTGATATTTCCAATATTCTTGCTGAAGATGTTATTCCTACCCTGGTTAAGAAGTTGGTTCGTCATGATCGTCGTAAAGGCTCTTGTAGTATTGCTCACCCACTGGCTATTAATGGTTTGTTGTCCAATGCCATGAATACGGCAATGGAATTGGGTGAGTCTGTTGTTTCTGCTGATTTGATTAAGGAGCTATAACATGAGTGAAATTAAAAGGGCATTAATGGAAAAAAAATTGTCTACATTACGTCTTAAGTTGTTAGGGAATGGCTTTTTCATTCCTGAATTAGGGAATATTCTTTTTAAATTGGAAATATTGCGAGATACAAGTCAGAAATTATTGGCTACGGATTCATCTTATTACCCTGTCATTCAGGATTTGCTTATTTATTTAGAAGTCGCTCACGAAGCGATTGATGATGCTATGAAAGATATTGACAGCCTTAACCAGGAGGTTAAACGATGAACATTAAAACCAGTTTATTAAACGAGACTACAGATGAACAAGGCAATATTGAAAAATTTAGTGATGGTGCATTTTCGGGTGTTTTTAATTTGGGTCTAGTCTTAGGTTCTTGTTCAAAGGAAACACGATGTTACCCAACTAATGTGGAAGGCTTGAATACTTTGCAAAGTTCATTAGCAAACATGAGTTATCAGTGCTTTGCTGGACTATCTGGTATTGGTGCTTTTGTTGGTGCTGCCAAATTAGCTGAATTGGGCGAAGAAGATTTTGCAAATTTGGGTATTGCCATTAAAAATATCGCTGATCTTGGGGTTGAGGCACAAAGCCATCTTGAAAGTATTGAAATGGATTTAAATATGTGCAGAAAAGCTGGTGTTTCAACAGATGATTTACCCTCATAGGTGAGATTATGAAAGCAACTGTAATGAATTTAACACATAAACAATTGGCTTATTTGCATGTGTTAAAAAAGCAGAATGATTTGTCTGATGCTGAATATCAGGATTTATTGAGGCATGGGGCTAATGTGCAGTCGGCAAAGGAACTGGATTCTGAAGGATTGGATAAGGTGCTGCAATTAATGGAAGATTTGGGGTATGAGGTTGTTCGTTTTCAGCCTGCACCTGATTATGGTAATCGGCTAGGTATGGCAACGGCTAAACAGATTGGATATTTGGACGGCTTACGCCAACAAATATTTGGTAAGGATAATGCTAAGTTTCAGCATTGGCTGGAAAAACATTTTAATATTACCCATTTACGATTTATGGATAAGCAAACCGCTAGCAAAACCATTGAGGGATTAAAGGCCATGAAGCAAAATCATAGACACTATTAAAAATAAGCCTCTTGTTATATTGAAACCATGCAACAGATGATTGTTGCATGGTTAACCTTTTCTTTCTCAAGCTATTCTAGACCTTAAAAATCAACCGTTCTTTATTCACTTATGCTGGCATAAATTGAAACACCTGGGAACGTTTTCTGTAGATAATCGGCAATTTTTTGGGCTACTGCTTCTGCCTGATCCTGTGGCAAGCCAAGTCGGATAAATTCAACAGGCATATAGTCTTCAATCACTTTAATCAATATAGGCTTTTTATATTTTAAGCCTTTTTTAGATTTTATAATCATGTAAATGTTTTGTTGACTGCGCTTGTATTTAATGGCTAATTCAGCATGATTGTTACCATTAAACTCATTTCTAATAATGTTATGTTCTCGGGTTCTTTTAATATTCCTCCCTAAAGGAATATACATCAATCTATTTTTAAAATTTAAGGTAATAACTTTAATGGCGGCATTAGCGCATAAGTCAGCAACACGTTCAGGCGCAGGTGTTTGTTTACAAGTTTCGTAGGTAAATTGTTTCAACTCTGTTAATACTTTGTTTGCTATGTCAGTGCTCATGTTACCCCTGCAATTTTTAGTCAGATTCGGGGCTGTATTAAAGGTTATTAATAAATATGACTGTTTTAATGCAGGTTAAAACAAGCCTTTTGTTTAAAGCTGTTTAATAGATTCACCCTTGGTTGGTATTAGTAAAATTTCGTTCCTGTTCAGTGGTTGGATACCGATCAAGGGTAACCACTTTATTTATTGGTTATTTATGATCAATTTTTATCTAAGGAACAACAAATATGTATAAAAAGATTGCAGAGTTGCAAACTCAATTGCAGATAGAGAAAGAGTTACTTCTATCTGAAGTCAAACAATTAAAAAGTTCTGCTGCTGATAATTCAGGGTTAGAACCCTTTAATGAATACCAGGCAGCGACCCGAATTACTACGGCTAAATCTAGTGACCATTTGGAAGGCACAAAAACCGCCAATAAAGTGATTAAGCAAGTTGATAAAGAGCGTAAAGAATCACATGAGAAGCTTGAAAAAATGGCAACTCATAAAGCAGAAGTAGAGCAACAATTATTACAAAAGCAAGCTGAATTAACAGCGGTAGAAAGTGAGATTAATGCGCTGGGTTTAAAATTAAAATCATTTATTGATTCTGAAGCTAAACAACGCCTAGCCAGTAAGATCAAAGACTATCGTCACACGGCAACAGAGTTACTCAGTTTATTAATTGATATTGATGCATTGAATGCTGTGTTTACTGAAAACCCAGGTGAAAGCCCTATTAAGTACGTTTTAGGGATTCAGTCTCTTCCTGCCATTGGTACCGATAACCTTGAAGAAATTCAGCCTTGGGTTATACAACAATCAGGTCAAAAGTTAATCTTTACACGAGAGGCGGCTTTACCCGCTGTTCA
>JALSLV010000120.1 GCA_026988115.1 Lysobacterales bacterium
CAAATCCTTAATATACCTAGAAAATTCATAAAAACCCTAATCACCTACCAAAAGTGAATGATTTTTTAAGGTAATAATTTTTTAAGATTAAGTCTTTATGACGTATTACAAAGTGAAAAATGGTGCCCGGGGCCGGAGTCGAACCGGCACGGTGTTACCACCGAGGGATTTTAAGTCCCTTGCGTCTACCAGTTTCGCCACCCGGGCAGGGTATAGGCTTGCTAAAATGGAGGCTGGAACCAGATTCGAACTGGTGTCCACGGTTTTGCAAACCGCTGTATAGCCACTCTACCATCCAGCCAATATTTTTATTTTTATATTTCCTGATAGAAAAATATAAAAAGTGTATTCTTGTTGGTTTAGAATACGTATTTGGAGCGGGAAACGAGACTCGAACTCGCGACCCCGACCTTGGCAAGGTCGTGCTCTACCAACTGAGCTATTCCCGCTGAAGAGGTTGCACATTATAGGTTGACTAAATTAATTGTCAACTAAATAATTCACATTATTTGTATTATTTAATAATTTATTTTCAATCTTTAATAAAGGCCTAAATTTTCTCTTTCATCATTGGCCAAGCGGCTTTTAAATAGATGAACATAGACCACAAAGTTAGTACAGTAGCAATGTATAGCAAAGTTAGCCCGATTTTATAAACAGGCATTCCCCATAAGTCCTTATAATAGAGTAAAAAGCCAATTGCAAACATTTGAAATGTGGTTTTTACTTTTCCGATGAATGCTACATTTACCGTGGTTTTTTCACCTAAGTCTGCCATCCATTCTCTTAAGGCTGAGATTGTTATTTCTCGCCCAACAATGACTGCCGTTGCTATCATCATTAATATGGTGTTGTGATCTTGTAGTAATATAATTAATGCTGTAGTAACGGTTAATTTGTCTGCAACTGGATCTAAAAAAGCTCCGAATTTTGAAAAAGTTTGGTGTTTTCTGGCAAAGTAGCCATCAAAGAAATCGGTAATGCTAGCAAAAAAGAATACGGTGCAGGCCGCCACACGATTCCATTCAACAGGTAAATAGAAAAACAATATCATCACAGGAATTAATACGATGCGAGAGACAGTTAAAATATTTGGTAAGTTTTTAGTCACTTGGTGGCTCAAAAGTATAAGAAGCCTTAGAATATACGAGCATTTGAATTTAATCAATATTATAGATATGAAAAAAGAATTTTGGCTTGAAAAATGGCAGAACAACCAAACGGGTTTCCATAAAGAATTTACCCATCCTTTATTGGTGGAATTTATAGATAAACTTAATTTGTCAGCAGGAGATTCAGTGTTTGTACCACTTTGTGGGAAAACAGTGGATTTGTTGTGGTTAAATCAACAAGGTTATCGTGTGATTGCTGTAGAATTAAGCCAATTAGCGGTAGAACAGTTTTTTTCTGAAAACAATTTAAGCTTTAGTAAAACTCAAGAAAGTGGTTTTGCTGTTTTCCGCTATAAAAACATCACCATTTACCAAGGTGATTTTTTTAATTTGTCAAAACAACAGCTTAAAGACGTCAAAGCTGTTTATGATCGTGCGGCCTTGATAGCATTGCCCGATGAATTGGTTGGGCAATACGTGGATAAGATGCGAGAAATCGTTCCCAAAAAAGCTAAAGAACTGTTAATAACCCTCGAATTTATCAAAAAATTGGGTCCATTGGGCCCGCCTTTTACTACTCCTGATGAAAAGGTCAAGCAGTTGTTCTCATGTTATCCGTCTATCGAGTTAGTGCAAGAAACCGATATTATTTCACGAGAACCCAAATTTAAAGAGTTGGGTTGTGACTATGTTTACGAACGGGTTTATTTAGTAGAGTTTTAACCCAATAAGGCTTCAACAAATTCTTTGGCTTCATAGGTTTTTAAATCAGAAGATTTTTCACCAACACCAATAAAACGCACAGGGATTCCAAATTCTTTGGCTAAATTGAATAAAACGCCACCTTTGGCTGTTCCATCTAATTTGGTAATGGCTATGCCTGTTAATTCTGTGGTTTTATTGAACTCTGAAACTTGAGAAATGGCATTTTGTCCCGTTCCACCATCAACAACGATTAAGGTTTCATGCGGTGCTGTCTCGTCATTTTTCTTCATGACGCGGCTGATTTTACCCAATTCTTGCATAAGATTTGATTGCGTATGCAGTCGTCCAGCGGTATCGGCTATCAAAATATCGATGTTTCGTGCTTTGGCAGCGCTCATGGCATCAAATATAACCGAGGCGGAGTCAGAGCCAGTGGACTGTGCTATCACAGGAATGCCTTCGCGCTCACCCCAGGTTTTGAGTTGTTCGACGGCTGCCGCGCGAAAAGTGTCACCAGCTGCCAGCATAACACTTTTTCCTTGCTGTTTGAAATTGCGAGCAATTTTAGCAATGGTGGTTGTTTTGCCTACACCGTTAACACCCACAACTAAGATGACATAAGGTTGTTTTGTGGTGTCTATAATGAGTGGTTTTTCCACGCTTTGTGCCAGTTCCATCAGATTTTGCATCAGGGCGTAGTAAACTTCTTGCATGTCATCAAGATTTTTTCTTTTAACCTGTTGCGAAGTCTTTTCGACAATATCAACGGTGGCACGCGCGCCAACATCTGCCATTAAAAGAGTGGTTTCTATTTCTTCAAATAGCTCGTCATCTATGCTTTTGTTGACGGCAAAGAGGTTTTTAACCTTTGAACCAAAGCCTTTGCGTGGTTTTTCAAGTTGAATATCAAGCGATTTTGGGGCAACTGATTGAACAACGACTTGTTCTTGTGTGGCATCTATGTTGTGTTTTTTTCTCAGCGCTTCGAGTGCATCTTCCTGATTGGAAGATTCACTGGCTTGATTATCCGTGTTTTTATCACCTTTCTTCTTGAAAAAATTAAACATTTGTTTTTGACCGTATACAGACTTGATAGAATAGGGTATTTTACTCACATCGGTATCGATTTTAAAGAGAAATGGCAAAAGCTCAACACACAATTCGCATAATTGCAGGAACACACCGTTCAAGACGGTTACCTGTGCTTGATTTTGAGGGTTTACGCCCCACTGGTGATCGGGTTCGTGAAACCTTGTTTAATTACTTGCAAATGCATCTGCCAGGACGAATGGTTCTGGATTTGTGTGCGGGAGCAGGCGCACTGGGTTTTGAGGCGGCTTCTCGTGGAGCCGAAGCGGTCGTCATGCTTGAAAATAATCGGACAATCGCACAAAATCTTGAGCAAATTAATAAAGATTTTAACTTTTCAAACGTTACAATATTCAATCAAAGTGCCCAAGACTTTTTAAAACAAAATATTCGCGAGTTTGATGTGGTTTTTATTGATCCACCCTTTGCCGCTCACCTTATGTCAGAATTAACAAAGTTGACTTTAGCGGTCGTCAAAGAGGGCGGTTTTATCTACCGCGAAGCCGCCTTAGCACAAGAGCTAACTATTTTGCCCGATAATTGGAAATTATATCGGCAAAAACGCATGGGACAGGTTAAAATCGAAATATGGCAAAAAATGAGCACTTAATGAGGAATAAACAATGCCGAAAAAACCTTTAATAGCAGTCTATCCAGGGACATTTGATCCAATTACAATGGGGCATTCGGATTTGGTGCGCCGTGCCAGTGAAGTTTATGATAAATTAATTGTAGCCGTAGCAGATTCAACAGGTAAAGGACCTAGCTTTGATTTGACGCACCGTATTTCAATGGCTCAAGAAGTACTAAAAGATTTGGATAACGTTAAGGTGATGGGCTTTGATGTGTTATTGGCTGATTTTGTTCAAGAAGTTGGGGCTAAAGTTATCTTACGTGGACTGCGTGCGGTTTCGGATTTTGAATACGAATTTCAATTAGCCAGTATGAATCGCCGATTAATACCAGATGTCGAAACCATGTTTTTGACTCCTGCCGAACAATACAGTTTTATTTCTTCATCCTTAGTTAAAGAAATCTCAAAACTAAAAGGCAATGTCACTGACTTTGTGAGCCCTTTGGTGGAGAAAGAATTGCGCAAAAAGTGGATAGAATTGGGTATAATAAAATAGTATGGCATTAATTATCACCGAAGAATGCATCAATTGCGATGTATGTGAACCAGTTTGCCCTAATGAAGCCATATACATGGGGGTTGAAATATTTGAAATTGACCCTGAGCTTTGTACTGAATGCATAGGGCATTTTGATGAGCCACAATGCGTGGAAATTTGCCCAGTAGAATGCATCCCAAAAGATGAAAATTACCAAGAAACACCTGAAAAATTACTAGAGAAATATAAAAAACTAACAGCAGAAATACTATGAAAAAAATACTATTATCACTTCTATTAACAGTAACATTCACAACATTGGCTAAATTGCCAAATAAGGCTGCGATAGCATCGGGTCACTATCTGGCAACAGAAGCGGGTTATAAAATTTTAAAACAAGGAGGCAATGCCTTTGATGCAGCGGTAGCCGTTAGTGCGGTGTTGTCGGTTGTTGAGCCAGAGAGTTCTGGTCTTGGAGGAGGAGGTTTTTGGTTGTTACACGATGAAGTTAATGGCAAAAATGTTTTTGTTGATGGCAGAGAAATGGCACCTGCTGCGGCAACTCGTGACATGTATTTAGATAAAGAAGGTAATGTTATTCGAGATTTGGCAGTTAATGGCCCACTTTCTGCAGGCATTCCAGGACTGGTTGCTGCTATGGATCATTTGGTTAAAGGTTATGGTAAATTAACATTAGCCCAAGATTTAGCACCAGCGATTGCCATTGCGGAAAATGGCTTTCCTGCTTATTCTCGTTATGTGCGTGGATTGGCTGCAAAAAAAGAAATCATGCAACGCTATAAAGCGAGCATGAAAACTTATTATTTTAATGGGGAAACACCCAAAATTGGTGACAATATTACCAATAAAGACATGGCAAAGACATTGCGTGCGATTGCAAAACAGGGTAAAGCTGGATTTTACGAGGGAAAAATTGCTAAAAAGTTTGTTAAAGCGGTTAAAAAAGCAGGGGGTATCTGGACTTTGGATGACCTGAAAAATTACCACATAGTTGAGCGTGAACCAATTTACACCACTTATTTGGGCAAAAAGCTAATCACCGCTCCACCACCTTCATCTGGTGGCATCGCATTAGCAACCATGCTTAATATTTTGTCGGGTTGGGATTTAAAAGGCATGAAAACCGATCAACGCATTCATTTAACCGTGGAAGCGATGCGACGAGCGTATCGTGATCGCAGTATCTTTTTGGGCGATTCAGACTTTGTTGATGTACCAACTAAACGCTTAATTAACCCTTATTATGCCGATGGTTTGCGTGCGTCCATTCGTATGGATAAAGCCATGCCAAGTTCCTCATTGCCAGGATTAGGGGAAATTCACGAAGGCAATCACACCACGCATTTTTCTATTATTGATACCCAAGGCAATATGGTTGCCACCACTCAAACAGTTAATACCGTTTTTGCCTCCAAATTTGTGGCAGCAGGAACGGGTGTTTTACTCAATAATGAAATGGATGATTTTTCTGCTAAACCTGGCGAGCCCAATGCTTATGGTTTAATTGGAGGCGAGGCAAATGCCATCGCTCCAGGAAAACGTCCTTTATCAAGCATGACGCCAACTTTCGTTATCGGAGATGATGATGTGGCAGTTATTGGAACACCAGGAGGCTCACGTATAATCACCATGGTTATGCTTGGAATTTTGGATTATTACGATGGCAATGACGTTAAATCATGGGTGGCATTACCGCGTTACCACCACCAATACGTGCCTGATGTGTTGTTTTATGAACCCGGTGCTATTGATGCAGAAGATAGAGCAAGTCTAAAAGCTCGCGGACATACCCTCAAAGAATTGAATCACAAATGGGGCAATATGAACGCCGCTTATTGGAATAAGAAAACAGGTTTTACTGAGGCTGCTAGTGATCCACGTGGCGGAGCGGCTCACCGCTAATGACTCGATTAATTTCATTAATGGGCAATTCGCAAATGCTTGATGGTGGCGCGATGTTTGGTAACGCACCTAAAGCTTTATGGTCGCGTTGGGTTGATGTGGATGAGCTCAATCGAATGAAAATAGCTTGCCGTTGTTTATTAGCCCAAGATTTGGATGGCAAAACCGTATTATTTGAAACCGGCATAGGTAATTTTTTTGAACCCAAACTAAAATCACGTTTTGGTGTCAACGAGCCGAACCACGTCTTGTTGGATTCGTTAAAAGAGCAGGGTTTAACGTATGAGGATATTGATGTGGTGGTACTCAGCCATTTGCATTTTGATCACGCTGGCGGCTTGTTGTCTTCGTGGCAAGAAGGCAAAGAGCCCGAATTATTATTTCCAAATGCTCACTATTTAGTTTCAGAAAAACATTGGCAACGTGCATGTAATCCTCATCCGCGTGATAAAGCCTCGTTTTTGCCTTTTTTAAATAAGATGTTAGAACAATCAGGTCGCTTGCACTTGGTTAACGCAACATCGCACGAGTTATTACCAAGTGTTGCGTTTGAATTTACCAGTGGTCACACACCGCAAATGATGCATTCAATGGTAAAGGGTGTGGTATTTTGTGCGGATTTAATTCCGGGCAAAGCATGGATGCATGTGCCTGTTTCAATGGGCTATGATCGTTTTCCAGAGCTATTGATTGATGAAAAAGAAGCTTTTTTAAACCGACATTTTAAAGCAAAGCATCAATTGTTTTTCACACATGACCCCGATATTGCAATAGCATCTATTGCCTATGAAAAGGGTCGCTATTCTACAATTAATGAAATAAAACAACTCAACTAGAGGGCAAACCCATGCTACACATCACCAGTTTATACGCAGCCTTATTGGCATTAATTATTATCTTTTTGGCTTATAAAGTCGTTGTATTTAGAAAAACTAAACACGTGGGTTTAGGGGATAATGGCGATAAAGATGGTTTGCAAGCTATTCGTGTTCATGCCAACGCGGTGGAATACATTCCGATGATGATTATATTGATGGGATTGTACGAAGCCAATGGTGGATCGAATCTTATTTTGAATATTATTGGCGTTCTGGCAGTTGTGGCACGAGTTTTACATGCCTTTGGCTTAACAAAGTCAAAAGGTGTTTCCTTTGGTCGTTTTTATGGAACGGCTTTAACGTGGTTAATCACCGTATTTTTAGCCATACTTAATATATACACTTACTTTATTTAAAACTTATGAAATATAAAAAATACTTTCCAATTTTAGTTGTTCTTGCTTTCTCAGCCTGTGCTCATAAACCAGTTGTTAGCAATAAAGCTGACAAGAAAATAACAACAAAAGAATCACCTGCGTGGTGGTACCAACAAGGTCAGGATAAGGTTAAGCAACTGGCTTTACAAAACCACTTTCCAAAACACGCTAAAAATGTCATTTTATTTATTGGCGATGGCATGAATATCAGTACCATAACCGCTGCACGGATATTTGAAGGGCAGTCAAAAGGAGAAAAAGGGGAAGAAAACCAACTTAGTTTTGAAAAATTCCCACAAACAGCATTGGCAAAGACCTACAACACTAATTTGCAAACGCCCGATTCTGCCGGTACCATGAGCGCCATGATGACAGGTGTGAAAACAAAGGGAGGTGTTATTTCTGTCGATGGTGAAATCACTATTGGTGATTGCGAATCAGGCATGGGGCACGAACGCATAACTTTATTGGAATGGGCAGAAAAAAATGGCATGGTCACAGGAGTGGTTTCAACCGCACGGTTAACTCATGCGACCCCAGCAGCGACTTATTCACATGCGGTGTCTCGTGGTTGGGAAGCCGATAGCGATATTCCTGTGAGCGAACGTAAAAAGGGTTGTAAAGACATAGCCCGTCAGTTAATCGAATTTCCTTATGGCGATGGATTGGAAGTGGCATTAGGCGGAGGACGCAGAAATTTCTTACCCTCAAATGAAAACGATCCAGAATATAAAAATAAAAAAGGCTCTCGCCTTGATAACCGCAATTTGATGAAAGAATGGAAAGCCAAATACAAAGATTCACAAGTTGTGTGGAACAAAAAACAATTCAAACAAGTTAAAGCAAAGAAAACTAAGCATTTGCTTGGACTGTTTGAACCTTCACACATGCAGTATGAGCATGACCGAGCAAACGATAAGGCAGGAGAGCCAAGTCTAAAAGCCATGACTAAAACAGCCTTAAAGGTATTGAAAAACTCTGATAAGCCTTTTTTCTTAATGGTTGAAGCGGGACGAATTGATCACGCTCACCACGCAGGCAATGCTTATCGCGCCTTAACTGATACGGTAGAATTGAGTCAAGCGGTTAAAACAGCCTTAAAAAATGTTAATTTAGATGAAACGCTTATCATGGTCACTGCCGATCATTCCCATACCTTTAATATGGCGGGTTATCCTGAGCGTGGCAATCCGATTTTAGGCATTGTAAAATCACCTGATGAATACGGTAAAATTGCAGGACATGTATCCAAAGATGCCGAAGGCAAACCCTATACGACCTTGTCTTATGCCAATGGTCCTGGTTATGTTGATGGTGCTAATCGCCCAGATTTAACTCATGTGGATACCACCAATCCTGACTACAAACAAGCAGCTGCCATTCCAAAACTATCCGAAACCCACAGTGGAGAAGATGTAGCCATATACGCAACAGGCGCAGGATCACAAACGGTGCATGGAACCATTGAACAAAATGTTATTTACCATATTATGAAATATGCGTTAACGCATAAGTAATACAGCGAGACCGAGAAAGAATGTTCTTTCTCGGTTAAGTTCTAACTGTTCAAGCTAGAAATTTTGCCTTTCATGTAATCTTCAACAAAATCAAGTATCTTAAGTTGCGTTGGGTCGTTTTCTTGTTGGCGCATGAGCTGTAAGTTTTCAAACCACAGCACAGCATTTTCACCAAACCTTAAGTTAATTCGATTACGTATGTCTTTAAGCCATGCAGCGTTTTCTTCAGCAGTCAATGACGCAGGGTAATTGCGCGCAATAAAACGCGTGACTAATTTTTGCGCTCTTAGGTCTTTAAACTTTAAATCGGTTGAACGAATTTTTTCGATCGAGGAACGACGAATAAATTCAAAATTTTGTTTATCCTGCGCGGTAAAAAATCCCGAATAAAGCATGGTGTCGACATCATCCGAATCATTATCAAAGGCTTGATTAAAAACCGCTTGCACTTTTTGAATGAGGCTTTCTTGGGCTTTAAATTTTGCAAGGTTTTCTTTAACAACGCTATAATCCAGTTTTATTCTGTCCAAATCCACGTCCTTAAGCACACCCAAAGGTGCGACAATTGGCGATTTATTAATGTGAATAGTTTTGAGTGGAATCCGTTGTATGCCTTCAGGCAAATCATCTTGCGGTGTGTAGAGCCTGTCACGAATATCCTCGACATCCAATTCAAACAAATCATCGGGATTGGTTGATAAGTCATAACAAATAACACCATTTGGATTGGTCGGGTGAATCGCAAGCGGCAACATAATGGCTAAACAACCGCGTTGTGCTGGGATTTTGCTCGATACATGCACAATGGGTTTCATTAATTGCCAGTTTAATAAGCTCTGCACGTATTTTTTATTGCGTAACTGCAAGCAGAAATCAAATAATTTAGGCTGTTTACTTTTGAGTAAACGTGCCACCTGAATAGTTGCCTCGACATCGCTTAAGGCATCGTGCGCAGCGGTATGTATCATGTTGTTGGCATCGGTCAAGTCAGTGAGTTTAAAACTGGGTTTGCCTTCTTCATGAAATGCCCAGTTAATCCCTTCAGGTCGCAGAGCATAACAAGCCCGCACCACATCAATAATATCCCAACGGCTGTTGCCATTGGACCACTCGCGCAAATAGGGGTCGTATAAATTGCGGTACAAGCTGTAACGGATAAACTCATCATCAAAACGCATGGAATTATAGCCCACTACGCAGCTATGCGGTTCACTAAAAATAGTGTTGATTTTTTCCATAAAATCCTTATCAAGCACCCCTTTTTCATCGCATTCTTGCGGCGTAATGCCAGTAATCAAACAAGCCTGTGGGTCAGCAATGGTATCTAGAGTCGTTTGGCAATAAAACATATCAGGCTCACCGATGGGATTGAGATCCAAATCCGTACGAATGCCAGCAAACTGAGCAATTCGGTCAAATTGAGGCGAGATACCAAAGGTTTCTAAATCGTACCAATAAAAAGAACTCATAACAAAAGCCTTGATTAAAAGCATTAATCTAACCTGTGTGAAGATACTTGTCAATTTATCGGTAGTAATCAAACAAAGCTTGTTTTATTATATGCCCATGAAATCGCAACTGACATTCGAACAAAAATACCAACTCTTAGGGCAAAAGAACAGCCATTACGACGGCAGTTTTTTTACCGCGGTGAAAACCACAGGCATTTTTTGCCATCCCTCCTGCCGTGCCCGCACCCCAAAGGCGAACAATGTTATCTTTTACGATGATGTACAAACTTGTTTAGAAAATGGTTACCGTCCTTGCAAAATTTGCAAACCATTAGAACAAATAGGGCAGGTGCCAGATTACGTAAAAACTATCATGGCGCAATTGCAGAAAAACCCCCAAGACAAAATCAGTGATGACGATTTAAAACAACAAGGCATAGAACCGCACACCATCAGGCGCTGGTACAAAAAAAATCACGGCATAACCTTTCATGCCTTCCAACGCATGTTCCGCATCAACTACGCCTTCAACCACATCAAAAAAGGCAAAAGCATCACCACCTCTGCCTTTGACAGTGGTTATGACTCTTTGAGCGGATTTAACCAATCATTTCAAACAGTTTTTGGTCAAAGTGCCAATAAAAGCAAGAATAAAAATGTTGTTAATGTTGTTCGAATTGCCTCGCCCATTGGCGCGTTGATTGCCTGTGCATCAGAAAAAGGCATCTGTTTTTTAGGCTTTGTTGGACAAAAGCATTTGCAACGAAATTTTGCCTTGATTCAAAAACATTTCAAAGCCGTCATCCTACCAACACCCAATCGACATCTGAAAGTTCTGGAAAAAGAACTCAAACACTACTTTGCTGGTAAACGCCAAACCTTTGAAGTGCCCCTAGACATTATCGGCACCGAATTCCAACAAAAAGTCTGGCAAGCCTTAATGAAAATCCCCTACGGACAAACCTCAACCTACAAACAACAAGCCCTTTCAATGGACAAACTCAAAGCCATCCGCGCCGTCGCTACCGCCAACGGTGCCAATAAAATCAGCATCATTATTCCGTGCCATCGTATTATCGGCACCGATGGCTCGTTGACGGGTTATGCAGGAGGGTTGCATCGCAAGAGGTGGTTGTTGGATTTTGAGGGTGGGGGATTGGGTGGTTAACGTCTCGGCTATGGTTAGTTGCGACAATTTAGCACTTAACTTCCTAAGTACAAAACCAAGTTGGAAAAATCGGAGATTTTTCCAAAGTAGCACAGAACTAAGCAATTAAGTATAGCCATTGTTGGCAAGTCGTTTTTTTACCAGACTATTTCACATGCAAGGTAATTCCAAATTAATATTCGAACCTTTACACTTCCGATTGTAGGCGTAACTGAATATTGATAAATTCCGTTTTGAACAACAATCCAATTGTCAATCGGTATTTCCTCTGGAGTAATATACATATTCTGCATTGCTCGACTTCCAATTTCAGGTGTTTTCTGTAATTCCGTTGTCACAAAGAATGAGTTTAATTCCTCTTCGGTCAATGTTTCGATTGGTACAAAACCTAAATGCTTTGGCTTTTCATATTTTCTATCGCTATTTTCATATTTTACGTGTCCATATGCTAATTTTAAAATGACATTCTCAATTCTTTCTGGTTCAATTTTAAAATAGGTTTCTCCATTTTCATTAATAAATGAGTTATCTAAACGAGCCTTTAATTTCTTTTTTCGTTTCAAGATTTTTATAATACTTTCTCTTGATAGTTTGTCCAAATCCGTTGTTCCTGAAATCAGGCACTCAATCATACAAGCAAAGTATTCCTCGTCTAATGAAAATCCGCTATTACATTCCAAGCAACTTGGTACTACAGGAATATTTTCAGGAAAAGGTTTTTCAAGAAGGATTTTAGAAGGAACGTGGTCTCTTGTGTCAGGTAGTTTTCCGCAATAAGCACATTGAGTGTCTAATCTACTATCGCTAAATGTTTTTATTTGCCTCAATTTTCAATTCGATTTCTGGGTTTTCTTAAATGCTTGCTAACATTGTAATATACACACAACTGCATATAGCACGGATTATAAACTGTCTATATTACGAAGAATGACTCCGTAATGATTATTTTTTTCCGCTTGAAATATGAAAGAGCGTCTAAAATAAATTCTAGCGGATTGATTTATTGTAGCTTATGGGTGGTTTTGGGGCAATGGGTTTTTTATCTGTTTTTTGTGCGAGTTTTTGGTTTTTTTTGAAATTACGGTTGCTTTAAGAGGTTGCCGCGTCGCTTATGCTCCTCGCAATGACATTTTAGTTTTTGATTTGTTTTATTCTATATTCAATTTGTGGGTTTTGCGATGAGTCTGCTACTTTAAAGTTTAAAAAGAATCAGGTCATTGCGAGGAGGGACGACGTGGCAATCTCATCAAGCTGTGGTATTTTTTGAATTAGGGTTTAACGTTAGAAGATTGCCACGTCGCTAATGCTCCTCGCAATGACATTTTGGTTTTTGATTTGTTTTATTCTATATTCAATTTGTGGGTTTTGCGATGAGTCTGCTACTTTAAAGTTTAAAAAGAATCAGGTCATTGCGAGGAGGGACGACGTGGCAATCTCATCAAGCTGTGGTATTTTTTGAATTAGGGTTTAACGTTAGAAGATTACCACGTCGCTTATGCTCCTCGCAATGACGGTGTGTTTTTTGAAAATATGTTATACTTATCTCAGTTTTTAAGGATAATGACATGAAAAATGGATACGTTTATATCATCACCAATCAAAATAATACAGTTCTTTACACTGGGGTTACGAGTGATTTAATTTCGCGTATAGCACAACATAAAAATAAATTAATTAAAGGTTTTTCATCGCGATACAATTGTAATAAATTAGTTTATTATGAGATTGGCAGTGGAATGGAAGGCTGTATTTTAAGGGAGAAACAAATTAAAGCAGGCTCTCGGTTGAAAAAGATTGAGTTGATAGAATCTGTTAATCCAAATTGGAAAGACTTATACCAAGATTTGCTATGACATTAATAGTAAAGTTCAAAAGAACTTTGTCATTGCGAGGAGGGACGACGTGGCAATCTCATTAAGTTGTGGTATTTTTTGAATTAGGGTTTAACGTTAGAAGATTGCCGCGTCGCTGATGCTCCTCGCAATGACGGTGTGTTTTTTGAAAATATGTTATACTTATCTCAGTTTTTAAGGATAATGACATGAAAAATGGATACGTTTATATCATCACCAATCAAAACAATACAGTTCTTTACACTGGGGTTACGAGTGATTTAATTTCGCGTATAGCACAACATAAAAATAAATTAATTAAAGGTTTTTCATCGCGATACAATTGTAATAAATTAGTTTATTATGAGATTGGTAGTGGAATGGAAGGCTGTATTTTAAGGGAGAAACAAATTAAAGCAGGCTCTCGGTTGAAAAAGTTTGAGTTGATAGAATCTGTTAATCCAAATTGGAAAGACTTATACCAAGATTTGCTATGACATTAATAGTAAAATTAAAAAGAACTTTGTCATTGCGAGGAGGGACGACGTGGCAATCTCATCAAGCTGTGGTATTTTTTGAATTAGGGTTTAATGTTAGAAGATTGCCGCGTCGCTTATGCTCCTCGCAATGACGGTGTTTTTTTGCATCTTCTTTGTGCTCTGTGCGTTACGCTTTAAGAATCTCCGTGTATCTCTGTGATTGCTCCGTGAATCTCTGTGTTCCTTAGCAGATTTAAAAGAAACGATGCGGTCGGTGGATTTGATATTTTTTGGTTTAGTTTACTATTTTTTTTAATTAATTTGAATAATTCCTCTTGTTCTACCGTTAGTGTATTGAAGTGCTGATATTCACTCTCTATTTTTGTTAAGTTAAATCTGACAAAGTGATTTTCCCCAATTTCAGCACTTCACTGCTAAATAAAATCAACTCGTTTTTGTTGGTTTTATTTTTACACTATTAATAAGCAAATTAATTTTTGCTTAAATGAGGAAATTATAATGATTTTTAATGTGAAGAAAAAAGGTTTGGTGCTGGCTATAAGTTTGTCTCTGGCAAGTTTGTCATCGTTTGCATCCCACTCAAGTTTAACGGATTTTGATGAGGTTTCAAATTATGCAAAAAAATCCATTGCGGATTTGGAATTGTCGGGCGTTATTGCAGCAGGTAGTGCATTTGAGCCTGCCAATCAAGCGGATAAAGTTTTTGCTAAACAAATTTTAGGGACTTTAGATGATATTGGTTCGGGTTACCTAACTTATGGTGAGGCGGTTTATTTGGCTGACAAATACCGGGCTTCTGCTGGGTTTAATGATGTGGTTTCTGTGGAAGGTTTGCTGACTAAAAAAGGCTACCGTGTTAATGATATTATTTCGCGCCAAGATTTTGCTTATTTGGTGGCTCATGCCAAACAAGAAGATATTACCATTAATGGCACGCCAATTCATAATCCAGCGATTGCAACGCCAGGACCATTGCTTGGGCCGACCGTTTTCCAATCGGGTACTAACGATGAGGGTGCAGTTTTTGATGGCAGTACTATTTCTTTGTTTCACCGAGCAAAACAAGCCAAAAATTTAACTTTCGCAGAAAATGGAGTCTATACTTTGCAGGTTCACCCTGAGGTGTTTAAGTCGGTTTCAGTTGGTGGCATTAATGTTGAAGATTTAGATGACATGACTGCTCAATTAGAGGTTGAATTGGCTGATGGTACGATTCATCGCACTTCTCTTAATTCATTAATTCAGTTCAGTATTCATGGAGCTGATGGCAAAGTCGGTCAGATTCGGGTGGAAGATGGTGTACTGGCTTTAGTGGATGACCTAAAAGGCTATGTACCAAGTTTTAAACTTAATGGGCATGAATTTACCAGTGAAGCTGTTGCCAACCGTGTTTTGACGCAAAAATATATCAATGGCGATCAAACTGATGCGCAAGTTGTCGATGCTGTGATTAATGAGTTAACCAGTGTTGGTTTTTCTTTGCAAGACAGAAGAACCATGTTGCATAATTTAATCCTAACAAAAACTGCCATTCAGCAATCAGGCTTGTCGCCTTTGAGCGCGCCTTTTAATACCATTGCAGGTCCCAGTAGCAGAGGACGTGGTTTTAGGCAAGGTTATTTGTATGGCATGTATGATTTGGCTGAACAGTTAAAAGATTATGCAGATATTGGAAATACTGCCGCCATGCGTGAAATGTTAAACACACAATCGGTGCAACAACAATTACTGGATAGCACGAAAATACTCACTGCAGCCACTTTATTGCCTCATATTACTAAGCTGGCAGATGCACCTTTTTTACCTAACGAAGCTTTGACTTCTCGGGTAAAAAAAGCTGGTGCTTTGTTACCAAGTGAGCCGATTGTTTTTCAATACGACCGTTTAAAACGTGCGGCTTATATCATTCTTGATGATGCCCTGACTCAGGGTAATGCTTCGAATTTGGTGACCACGGGTTCTATTACTTCTATTGAAACTTCTGACAAATCTGCCTTTGAGTTAATTGCTGAAAATTTTGATGCGGTGAATCTGTCGGTTAAAGAGAGTGTCTTAACTGATGCGATTTATGACTATATTGATGCTTATGAGCAAATTATTCAGATGGTTTCTGGAGTTGCTTTTGAAGGTTCTTTGATGAATCAATCCGAAGAGCAACTAACTGCTATTAATACAGCCTTTTCTCGACCTATTTTAGATGATGATATGTCGCGCATTAAGATTGGTGATTTAGAATTTAAGATGGATATATTGGCAACACCTTCGCATGTTTCCGATAGCTTCAAACCTGCCAATGCCAAAACAGCCATTCGCTCGAGTGAAGTCTTTGGTCTGGATCAAGCCATGGAACCATTTCCTGCGCGTCTTGCACAGTATGTTTGTGCTGGTGAAGTCGTTACCCCAGCAGGTGAATTTATTGCCGAGGCTAAACTTGATGCCTTAGAACAATTGGATTTAATTCAAGATTTTTCAGTCACTCCAAATCAAAGTTGTCAAGAAGCGGTTGCCTCAACTCCACGTTATCATCAGTTATTGTTTGTGGATAATTTTCAATTGCCACCTTTTGGGCCGCAAGCCAAATTTATCACAGCTCAAGGCATTGAGATTATTAATCGAGTGTTGTTAACGCCAGTGGATGAAAATCTAGCGATTCAAGACATTCGATTGAGCTATCGAATAAACGCACCGATTGAGAATAGCGCACCTGTGGCTCAAGCTTCAGTGCCCCAATCTGCTCGAGCATTTAGGTTTGGCTTTTTAATTGCGGATAAATCAAGTGATGCGGACAATGATGTTTTACACTATAAATGGAGTGTTAATTCGGGTCACGCTATAGTATTTCAGTCAGAATACATTCCTTATGCCTTATATTTGCCTTTATCCAATGAGCCTTTAACTGTGTCATTACAAGTTAATGATGGAGTGGCAAATAGTCAAATAGTTGAGAAAACAATTAATATCCGTTAATCACTTACCTCGTTGTAATAAGAAAGGTAAACTTACCTTTCTTATTACTCTTTCTTTAATGCACTGTAGTAAAATTATGTTTGTAAAAAGAGAAGATATACTAACTTATATGCCTGATTTAAAGAGGTATGCCAATTATTTGTGTCAAAATTCCGATGATGCAGAAGATTTGGTGCAAAATACTTTTGAGAAATCATGGGTGAAATTTAATCGTTTTACGCGCTCAGTAAATCTTAAGTCGTGGTTGTTAAAAGTCATGTATAACAGTTTTATTGATGGCATACGGAGTAAAAAGTTTGGTGAAGATAATCACCAAGCCTATATTGATTCGTATATCGCGCAAGAACATGAAATCAATCATTTAATGGATTTAGATAAAGCCATTAAGATGTTAGAACCTGAATTGAAATCTGTTTTAGTGTTGGCAACAATTGAAGGTTATGACTACAAAACCATAGCCAAAACCATGTCGATACCAACAGGAACCGTTATGTCAAGATTGCATCGCTCTAGAAGTCTATTGCGGCAGATTCTTGAAGTGAGTAAAAAAAAGCCTAAGCAGACAAATATTGTGGAGATGAAACATGAGCAAAAATAAAGTCGATGAACTAACTGATAGCGAAATCCAGATGTACCTTGATGGGCACTTAAAAGGAGCACGTAAAGTTGATTTAGAAAATAGAATTGCAGTAGAGCCAGCTATTCGTGAAAGAATTGTTCAATACAGTTGTTTAGATAAAGAATTTAATAAGCACTTTGGCACTTCGGCTTTTTTGAAAAAAGAAACGGTCAAAGAAACGTTCAAAAATCCGAGTCAGTCAATATTTGCACAATGGCGAATGGCAACAGCCTTTGCCATGGGATTGTTGGTTTCCTTTTTATTATTAAATTTTAATTCCATTATTGGGCAATCAAGCTTTGCCCAAGAAGCAGTGATTGCTCACTTTAAATATTCACCAGAGCTGCATTTGGATGGCCCGGTTAAAACACTGGCATTTGATAAAGAACAAAATGTTTCTAACACGTTTACCCCTCCAAACTTAGAGCCAGCAGGCTTAGAATTGGTTGGTGTTAGGCATTTGGTTTTGCAAGAGGGTAAAAGTGTGCAGTTAATGTACCACGATGACAAGGGCGAACGTTATACCGTGATTATCACTCAAAACCCAAAACAAAAAGCACCAAAAAAACCTGATTTCTACAACACTCAATTGGCTCAGGTGAGCTATTGGGGCAACAAAAAATACAATTTTGCTATCACTGCAGTAAAAGAAGGTCTCGATGTAAGAGATATTCAACCGATGATAGCGGCAAACTTTTAAGAGAATTATGATGAAAAACAACAAGATAAAACAAATACTAGCAGCAAGTGTGCTTGTTTCTGCCCTCAGCTTAACCCAAGGGTGCACACAAAAAACTGTTGAAAAAAGAACAACAAAAGTCAAAGCCAATCTAAATGGCATTTCTTTGCCCGAGAATTATAAAGATTGGCGTGTCATTTCTGCCTCACACCGCATTGACAACAAAACCATGCGGATTATATTGGGCAATGACATTGCAATCAAGGCAAGCCGTGCTGGTCAAACAAACCCTTGGCCAAACGGCGCAATTCTTGGCAAGTTGGTTTACAAACAAAAGCAAGAAGACAATTGGTCAACTGCTATTGCACCAAATTCCGACAAGTTTATTCATGCCGAATTTATGTTTAAAGACGACAAACGCTTTGCCAATAATGGCACGGGATGGGGCTGGGCACGCTGGCTTGGTGATAAACAAGTGCCTTATGGCGATAAAAATGATATTAATCAATCCTGTATTTCTTGTCACACACCCGTAAAAGGCAGGGATTGGGTTTATACCACACCGATAAAGTTACCCTAATTATTATCTGATTGCTTTTGTTTAGAAAAAGGATCACATAGGTACTCCACTACATGTGTTTTGTTTTTTTATTTTGAATCGAAGCTTCGCAGGATTTGATTTCTTAGGTTTGTTGGTTTTGACTGATGTTTTTTAGGATTAGTTTGGCTTTGAGTGGGATAAATCCCACTTACCAATGGAATCGAATCAGAGAGGTTAGCGCGTTTGATTTTTTATTTTATTTTAATTTATTTTTTAACTTGTCCATAAATAATTGATTCTCTGCGGTCCAAGATTCATTGTAGGCTATTTTTGCTTGGTTAAGTAGGGTTAATGCTTGCATGTTTTTGCCTAATTTTGATAAAGCTTTGGCTTTGAGTTCAAGGTAGGGGTTGGGATGAGGATTAAATTTTTCTAGGGAGTTAAGGATGGATAGGGATTTTTTGGCATCCGTTGATAAGAAAATCTCAGCCATTTGATTGCTTGCATCAACAATCATTTTTATGTCTTGGTTTTCAGTGGCATGTTGAATAATATTTTGCAGTAAATCTTGGGCTTTTTTGTTGTGTTTTTTTTGTTTTTCGTAGCGAGCAAGGTAATAATCCATGTAAACTTGAATGCGTTCAAAACCATTTTCTTTAATAAAGGCAACCCGTTGATTCCAGATGTCAATAAAATCATCGAGTTCGTGAGTAAGCAAACGTATTTCGAGTGTTAAAAAGGCATTGTTTAATAAATAAGCATAATTCTGTGTTTTTAATGAGAGTCGGTAATGTTCTTCTATGCGTTGTTTAGCCCGTAGCCAGTCAAAACTATTCATGGCAGCAATCGCATCATGAAAAAGATAGATAAGTTGCGCTTTATCGGAATGGTGCTTTTCTGCCAATTGTTTGATTTTTTTATTTATTTCAAATGCTTGGGAAAAATAGCCGCGTTGATTATAGACTTCAACCAAACTGCTTAAACCATCTATTTGGCTTTCTTCGTCATTGGCAAGTTCAGCTAATTCAATGGTTTTTTCTATAGTTGATATGGCTTTATCCCATTGGTAGTTATTAAAATAAATGTGTGTAAGTTTGCTTAAGGACAGTATTTGGTGCCTTAAATTGTGGGCTGATTGCGCATATTGGAAGGCTTTTTGGAATAATTCTTCTACGGTTTTGTCCACTTTTTGGGTTATCATAACACTGCCTTGTCCATAATAACTCTGGGCATAGATTAAGGGGTTGAGTTGTTCGTCAACGTCAATTGTGGCTGTTTTAAATGCCTTCAAAGCTTTGTCAGGATTGCCCAGTTTTATATATGCTTTTCCAATTTGTAATTGAATTTTGGATTTTAGTAGCATAGGTAAGTCTAAATGTTGTGATTGAAATAATACTAAGTCGGCGATGAGTTCTTGGTAGTTCTTTTGCTTATATTTTATGCGTGCTTGCGCCAGTTGAATTTCGGCATTTAATGCCTGTTGCTTAGATAAATCCTTAAGTGTGTTGAGTTGAGATTGAGCGAGAACCAATTGGTTTTGTTCAATAAGTAAATCGACTAGATTTAAACGTGCAGTTTTGTTGTTTGCTTCTTTGTCTAACACTTTTTCCAACAAAAGTTTTGCTTGTTGGTAGTCACCGATAGATTTTAGTCCAATGGCATGCATTAACATCTCGTCGGCATTTAAAATTTCCTCTTGAGTCCATTGGTTGTATTGGGCAATAAACGCCATTTGTCCACGCATAACTTGTGAGAGGTCTTTGTTTTTAACGGTGGTTTTTTTGATGGTTTTAAGTCCGTCGGTAAGTTCAATAACGGCTTGGTATACGCCATCAATTTTGCTAATATTTGAACGCACAATGAGCAGTTCTTTATCGATATTAAAGTGTTTTTCGAGGCTTTGTTTTGTTGTTAGGCTGGTTTCATCGTAGAGTGTTTGTTCGTTTTGTGAAAAAATGGTAACCGCGGATTTGACGAGTTGACTAAAGCCAGATTGTTCGACCTTATCAATATTTTGGTCAAAATTTGCAGGCAAAATAATCAGTTGTTTTTTTGTTTTGTATTTTAGAGCGGTTACAGTAGCCTGTTGTTTATGCCTCAATTGCAACACAAGTCCAATGAGAATGAGGGTAACTGCAAAGGCAAGTAACCACTTTAATTTGTGGTGGTTTTGTTTGGGTTTTGATGTTTCAGAAGGGACGCTTTGCGGTTCTTTTTTGCAATATTTTGCTTCAAAGCGATAACCTTGTCCGAAATGAGTGATAATGATTTTTGGGTTGCTGGGGTCTTGTTCAAGGTAACTTCGCAGTTTTACCACCATTTGATTTACGGAATTGGTTGAAACCACGGTGTCCCAGACTTCATCTATCAATGTTTGCTTGGCAATGATTTTATTGGGGTTCTTTAAAAAATAATCCAGCAGTTTTTTTTGAGTATTGGTTAGTTTTAATTTTTCTTTGCTGCTATAAATATAGCCGCTTTTGCTGTCGTATTGTCGCGTTCCAATTTGATAAGTCATGGTTTAAAACTAAAAAAATCTCTAAGAAGTAATGTCTTAATTTCATCTTATCTTAGGATGCGTGCTTATTCCATAAAATTTATATCATTGTATAAATATGTTAAGTTCGTCACTAAAAATACGGTATTCATAACTTCATCATAACTTCATCACAAGCTGTTCATTAAATAATTGGGTGCTAAATATATAATCAAGTTTTTAAATTATGTTTTTAAGCCATGAAAAAATTACTGTTTTTGTTATTTTTAAATTCGCAACTGATTTTTGCAGCACCCAGTGATGATTTTGTCTTTAAAATTCAAACCGATAATCCGGGCTCGTCCAATTCATTGAACTTTTATTTTAGTTTTTTGGAACCGGGCAGTGAGTACCTGAGTGATTATTCGGTAGATTGTGAAGACGATGGAATTATTGATTATACCATAACCTTACACGGCACATTTAACCTTACCTGTAGCTATCCAGTGCATGGTACTTATACCATTCGCATTATAGATAACCGTGCCAACCACAGAGGGTATGGTTATTTTCATGTATTTGCTGCTAATAAACCGGACATGGAAGATATTGTGCAATGGGGGACGCACAAGTGGACATATATGGCAAATGTCTTTGAGGACTGCACCAATATGAAGGTGACTGCCACCGATGTGCCTGATTTTTCGCTATTGAGCTCGCTTAATTCGATGTTTAGAAACGCCGATAAAGCCAATCCTGATACGACTAATTGGGATGTTTCAACCATAACGAATTTTGGATATATGTTTAGTGACACTTTTAGTGCAAATCCCAATACGAGCAATTGGGATACCAGTAGTGCAACAAATATGAGACATATGTTCGAAAACACCACACAAGCCAATCCAGATGTCAGTAACTGGAACATGGCGAATGTACATAATACTGCATTCATGTTTCGAAATGCCATCAGTGCCAACCCGGATGTCAGCAGTTGGGATACATCGAGTTTAGATTTTCTGCCCCATATGTTTGATTTGGCATTGAGTGCCAATCCAGACGTCAGTGCTTGGGATACCGCAAATTTTTCCAATATTGACTACCTGTTTCGCAATGCGTTAAGTGCCAACCCAGATGTCAGTGGCTGGGATACTTCTGGAATTGACAGCTTTGAAGGTGTGTTTCAAGGTGCAGCCAATGCAACTCCTGATGTCAGCCAGTGGAATACCGATTTGGTCAACAATATGGCGTATATGTTTGATGGAGCAATCAGGGCAAACCCTAATATGATGCAGTGGAATTTTTCTAATATTAGTAGTTGTGTTGGCTGTTTGGTACCCAATGCCATGCAAGGCATTTTCAATGGCGTAAAGTTACCCACAGCCTCTTATGATAATTTGCTTATCCAATTAAATACCCAAAATAGCAATACCGATATAGAATTTGATGCAGGCAACTCCAATTATTGTTCCCCAGCAGCCGGTGGCGCTCGATTAAATTTGTTTACCAATAAAAATTGGACGATAAGCGATGCAGGACAAGATTGTTCCAGCAGTCTTGATGCGCTCATTATGGTGGTTAAAACCGACAATCCTGGAAGCAGCAACAACACCCAATTTACCATCCCAACTTATTCATCAGGTATCAATATTGGTTACAATTATGCTGTGGATTGCGATAATGATGGCAATTATGAAGTTTTAGGCGCATCCACCAGTTACACCTGTCAATA
The DNA here is from genome assembly GCA_026988115.1 of Lysobacterales bacterium. Classification (GTDB taxonomy): domain Bacteria; phylum Pseudomonadota; class Gammaproteobacteria; order Xanthomonadales; family Marinicellaceae; genus NORP309. The sequence goes on from JALSLV010000120.1 coordinate 22,679, forward strand.
TGCCAGTGCTGGCACTTACGAAGTACGCATTGTCGATACCGCAGGTGATTTAACAGGTTTTCCACGGATTTATTTTAACAATTCAGGAGACCGATTAAAACTGCTGGATGTCAAGCAATGGGGGAGATTCAAATGGACCAGCATGGTGAAAGCCTTTTTTGGTACTGAGAATGCTGTTTTCACGGCTCAAGACACGCCTGATTTTAGTCAGGTCGCTTCTTTTAGTAATATGTTTAGAGAAGCCCATCTTGCCAATCCCTATACCAAAAACTGGGATGTATCAAACGCCGTCAATATGCATTGGATGTTTTACCGTGCCTACAACGCCACGCCTGATACCAGTAACTGGGATACTTCGCAGGTGAGCTTGTTTGATGGCATGTTTTATGAAGCCTTTAGTGCCAACCCCGATACGTCCACATGGCAAACAGCCAATGCCACAGACATGGGTTTTATGTTTTATAATGCCATCAGTGCCAATCCTGATACATCTACTTGGGATATTACCCAAGTCACCAATATGGCAAATATGTTTAAGTTTGTCACTTTGCCTTTAGCCAATTACGATGCTATGCTCTCGGGTTTTGCTTCCCAAGCCGTGAACAACAATATCAATTTCCATGGTGGATTTTCTCAGTATTGTAATGCGAATCCAGATAGAGCCGCTTTAATAGCGAATAACAGCTGGACCATTTTCGATGGCGGACAAGAGTGTACTCCAGTCGTACCGCCGTATCCCGTTCAAACAACTTCCCCTGCTGATAATACTCCTAATATTAAAGTTACTTGTGCAGACGTTGACAACATCATTAAAATCTATGCCTCCGATACAGGGGGTGGTGGAGCAACTTATAATAATACAGTAATAGCAAACTATACTTGTGCCAGTGCAGGTGTGCAATACTTTGATGCACCAGTGGTATTGGATGGGGATTTTCAAATGACTGCCACGCAAACTAGATATGGAGATGAATCGGCTCATTCCACTTCCAATCCATTGCTGATTGATACCGTCACCAATGCACCAACATCAATAATTGTCAATCCGCTTTATGCGACCAATGGCACAGATGTCTATATTAACTTGACTGGTTTAGAAGCCAATGATGTCAATGTGTCCATTGTTGGGGCAACTTGTCAGGCACTGGTTCTTCCGCCTTTTGGAAGATTTAAATGCGTGGGAACAGTTGGAGTCAATGGCTTTGATAACAGTGATACCACAATCACAGTGACAGATAGTTATGGCAATGTGAATAATGATGCCCATTATACCTTGATTATTGACAACACACCGCCTGCCGACCCGACATCAATCACCACCACACCAATGGTTGCCGCCAATGGCACAACCGTGACGACGGTATTGGAAGGTGTGGAGTTAGATGCCACGGTTCAAATTCCAGGGATGACTTGTTCACCAACACCTGCAGATGCAACGGGAACCGTGACATGCACGGGAGTCGTGGGTCAAAATGGCTTGGATGGTGTGGATACGATGATTCGTATATTCGACTTGGCGTTTAATGGCAATTTGAATAACTTCACTGGTTTGGTTGTGACGCAAACAGAGGAGATATTTAGCAACGGTTTTGAAAACTAACACACCATACAGGAAATAAGATGATTAAAAAAATATTAATTTACACGATATTCCTAACGCAAATAAGCTTGGCAGCTCCTAGTGATGATTTTGTTATCGAAGTGGATACAACTATTGTGGGTTCTACCACTAATCTACAATTTAAAATTAAAACATTAGGATTCGGAGTTGTATACAATTACAACGTCGATTGCGATGCTGTCAATGCAGGCACAAACACCGCAACTGCCCAAACAGGTGACTATACCTGTAATTATACAACAGCAGGGATTTATACCATCCGTATTTCGGATAATATTGGGGATAAAACAGGGTTTCCTCACATTTATAATTTTGCAAACAATGATGCTAAAAAAATAACCGACCTTAAACAATGGGGAACAGGTATTTGGAGTTCTATGGAAAATGCTTTTAGAGGAGCAGAAAATATGGTGGTTACGGCTACCGATAGTCCTGATTTATCAAATGTAACAAATATGAGTAATATGTTTGCAAATGCAACCTCTGCCAATCCAAATACCAGTACTTGGAATACAAGCAGTGTAACAGATATGAGTTTTATGTTTTCAAGTGCAACCGATGCTAATCCAAATGTCAGTAGTTGGAATACAAGTAGTGTAACAAATATGTTTGGTATGTTTGTGAGTGCAACTTCTGCCAATCCAAATGTCAGCCTGTGGAATACAAGCAGTGTAACAAATATGAGGTTTATGTTTAATGGTGCAATCGCAGCAACTCCAGATATGAGCGCTTGGGATATTACAGGACTTACTGTTCCAAATTCAATGGATAGTATGCTGCAAGGCATCACCCTACCAACCGCCTTATACGATGCCACATTGGCTAATTTTAATTCGCAAATCACAGCCAGTGGCATTGTCTTTGGTGTTGGTAACTCAAAATACTGCAATGTCGCAGCGCGAGATAGTTTGATTAATACCCATGGCTGGACTATTACTGATGGTGGTTTGGATGCAAACTGCCCAGGTCCTTTGGATGATTTAGTTATCGAAGTGGATACCACTATAGCGGGTTCAACCACTAATTTACAATTTAATATTAAGACAAATGCTTTTTTGACTTACAACTACAACGTCGATTGCGATGCAGTCAATGCAGGTACAAACACCGCCACAGCCCAAACAGGTGACTATACCTGTAATTATACAACAGCAGGGATTTATACCATCCGCATTTCGGATAATGTTGGGGATAAAACTGGTTTCCCACATTTTTATTCTTTATTAAATGAGGATGCTAAAAAAATAATTGACCTTAAACAATGGGGAACAAGTATTTGGAAGAGCATGTATTACGCTTTTTACAATGCTTCTAATATGATTGTATCTGCGGTTGATAATCCTGATTTATCTCAAACTTTAGATTTATCTTCGATGTTTAGATCTGCAACAAAAGCGGATCCAAACACTAGTTTCTGGAATACATCTAATATAACTAAAATGCCAAGCATGTTTAAGGACACAACCTTAGCCAACCCCGATACCAGTACTTGGAATACCAGCAGTGTAACAGATATGAGCCATATGTTTAGTGGTGCAACTTCTGCCAATCCAAATACCAGTACTTGGAATACCAGCAGTGTAACAGATATGAGTTTTATGTTTAAAGCTGCAACTTCTGCTAACCCCGATACCAGTGTTTGGAATACAAGCAATGTAACAAATATGAAGTCTATGTTTAATGGCGCAACCTCAGCCAATCCTGATGTGAGTAATTGGGTTATTACAAGCATTAGTGGAAGCGTATTAAGTAATATGACAAATATGTTTTTGGGGGTTACTTTACCAACAGCCAGTTACGATGCCATGCTTGCTCACTTTAACTCTCAACTGGTTCAATCAGGCATAACATTTCATGGTGGTAACTCAAAATACTGCAATGTCGCAGCACGTGATAGTTTGATTAATACCCATGGCTGGACTATTACCGATGGTGGTTTGGATGCCAATTGCAGCGATGTTATTTTTGAAAACAGTTTTGAAAATACCGTGGTTTTCAAAGCAGCAGACAAGCAATTTGTCTATGATTTTTCACAAGTCTCATCTTTAGAGTTGGATGACAATCCACTGTTGATTGCAACAGGAGTCGATTCGCAAAACAATACGGTGGTAAAAATTTACCTAAGAAAAGACCTCGGCCAATTACAGATTCGCATGGACAGGCTTATGGGCAAAGAATCCGAAACAAATCAATGGCAAATAGGAAACTGGCAAAACACTGACAAAAAAAACCTAACAGTGATTCAATGGCAATAGAATGAGATATTTGATAAGGTAAAAATGATGATTAAAAAAATATTAATTTACACGATATTCCTAACGCAATTGGGCGTGTCGGCTCCTAGTGATGATTTTGTCATTCGGGTTAAAACTGATAATCCAGGGTTCACCACTGCTGAAATGTTTCGTATTCCAACAAAAAATGCATTGACCTACAATTATAATGTCGATTGCAATGATGATGGCATTGATGAAGTCACTGGGCAAACAGGCGATTATTATTGCGACTATTCATTTACTGGCTTAAATTTGGGAGCAGGGACTTACACCATTCGCATCACAGACAATGTGGGTGATGGTACGGGTTTTCCGAGTATAAATTTCAACAACACTTTTGATCGCTTAAAAATTATCGAAGTGGTGCAATGGGGAACGGGCAAATGGACAAATATGCAACGCAGCTTTTACGGTGCAGAAAATATGATTGTTTCTGCAACCGATACGCCTGATTTTTCTCAAGTTACCACCATGGAAAGCATGTTCCGCCGTGCATTTATGGCAAATCCTGATACCAGTATGTGGGATACTTCGAGTGTAACAAACATGAAAAGCCTGTTTAATGAAGCGCAAGTTGCCACACCCGATACTTCCAATTGGGATACGCACTTGGTAACGGACATGAGTTTTATGTTTCGCCATGCTTTTTTGGCTCGTCCCATAGTCGGTAGTTGGGATATTTCCAATGTAACTGACATGACTGCCATGTTTAGTGCGGTGAGTTTGCCTTTTAATACCTATGATAGAATTTTAATTGAGTTTGCCGCTAAGACAGTGCAAATGAATGTGCCATTTAGTGCAGGGACAAGCAATTATTGTTCGCAAAATGCCCAAAATGCCAGATTGCTTTTACAAAATACCCACAATTGGTCAATTACCGATGGAAATTTATGTGCCTCGCCAGCAATCACCAAAGATTTTGTCTTTAAGGTTGATACTACCATTCCTGTGATTGCAGGAGGTACATCCAATACAGAATACAAAATTAGAATAAATCCAAGTTATACTTATAATTACAATGTGGATTGCAACAATGATGGCAGCGATGAAGGCACTGCTTTAAACTCTGATTTTATTTGTGATTATTCTGCTCTTGGTGGAGCAGGTATTTACACCATCAGAATTAAAGACAATAATGGTGATAATCGAGGTTTTAGTGGCTTTGGTTTGGTTGGTGCATCTACGGATTATGATCAAAAGAAAATTATTGAGTTGATTCAATGGGGAACATTTAAATGGCAAACGCTGGAACAAGCATTTCTAAGAGCTTCAAATATGTATGTTACGGCATTAGATATTCCTGACTTTTCCGAAGTGATTAGTACCAATAGCATGTTTACTGGAGCCTTTTTTGCCAATCCTACTACTAAGTTTTGGGATACCTCAAATATCGAAGACATGAACTCTATGTTTAAATCCGCACTGAGTGCAAAACCAGATACCAGTCTGTGGGATACGGCCTTTGTCACCTCAATGGCGTCCATGTTTAGAGGTGCCGTTAGTGCCAATCCCGATACCAGTTCTTGGGATACATCCAGTGTGCAGAACATGACAGCCATGTTTAGAGGTGCCACTAATGCCAATCCCGATACCAGTTCTTGGAATACCTCCAGTGTAAAAACCATGGAATCCATGTTTCGCGGTGCAACAAGTGCCAATCCTGATACCCGCAATTGGGATGTATCTGAAGTGACTACCATGTTGTTTATGTTTAAAGATGTCACACTACCAACGGTTAATTACGATGCAATATTGGTTGCTTTTGAGTCCCAAATAGTAAAGAACGGAGTTGATTTTGATGGTGGCAATTCACACTATTGTTCAAAAGCGGCACAACTGGCTCATGATAAGTTGCAAAGTAATTTTGCTTGGACTATAACTGATTTAGGCTTATGTGCTGCCAGTGACCCGGCAAATGATTTTGTCATCACGGTAAAAACAGACAACACTGGGTCATCAGCAGATGACCAATTTATGATTTTTGTAAATAATAGTGTCACAAACCATTACAATGTGGATTGCAACAATGATGGTGTGAATGAAATATTAGGAGCTACCACCACGCATAATTGCGATTATTCACCTTTTAATTTAAATACAGGGCCTGGTGTTTACACTATTCGCATTAAAGATGTTATTGGGGATGGTACGGGGTTGGCTGGGTTTAATTTTTCACCAGATGGCGACAAAATTTTGTCGGTGGAACAATGGGGAACTGCTCAATGGCAATCGACTTCTTTCATGTTTAGTGATACGTCAAACCTAGTCATTAATGCCATTGATATACCTGATTTTTCACAAGTAATAAATATGTCAGATATGTTTTTACGCAGTCCATTAGTCAATCCCGATACCCGTCGTTGGGATGTTTCTCAAGTGATTAGTATGAAGGACATGTTTGCATTAGCGATTAATGCCAGACCTAATATTGATAGTTGGAATATGTCACAAGTATTATCCATGGAGGAAATGTTTGGATTGGTCAGTTTAGAAAGCAGTTATTATGATCATTTGTTGATACAACTCGAGGCTAAAAATGTACAACCCAATGTTCTTTTTGGCGGGTCTATTTCCACTTACACTTATTGTTCACAAGCAGCGCAATTGGCTCGCATGAGTTTAATAAATGATGACTTATGGACTATTGGTGACGGAGGCTTAGATCCAAATTGTCAGCCTCTTCCTGATTTGTTGTTTGCTAATGGCTTTGAATGATTGAAATTTGACTGGGGGAATGAAAAACACGTGTTATTGACCGTTCAAATAGCACGTGTTTTTTTCACCTTGCCTTAATTTGTAGGCTCTGCTAGTATATCTTACTTTAATGTTAGTTGTATAAATGAAGGGTCTACTTGTTTTATTTTTGTTTCTTATAGTCAATAGTGCTTATGCACAATTGACTTACTCAGGAAGGGTTTATGATAAATTGAATCACGGATTGAATGGTCAATACAAAGTTGATGTTCGGTTGCTTGATTTTGAAAATAAAGAACTTTTTAGCCAAACTTTTTCTCAAGTTGTTATTAAAAATGGCAAATTAAACTTAACTGTTGGGGCAAAAAATCAATCAAAAATTGCATTAATTAAAGCCTCAAGTGATGCGATTTACCTTGAGATTAAACTCAATAATCAATTGTATTCTCCTTTAGTTAAGTTAAAGCCCGTTAAGTCGTTGCAAAAAAAACATAAAAACTTTGCCAGTTCGGCTAAAGTTGATGAATATTACAGCCGTGTGGTGGCATATCAAGCGGTGAAATTAACGCCCGACAGTTTTAAACACGACGGCATACAAGACAGGCTTGCCCACAATTCGCCACTGACCTTGCCATTAAAAGGACCTTTAATCAGTCGAGCTTTATCGCAGTTACCTGTTGTCAAACCATCGCTTCAAACAAAAAACGATGAGAATGATGAAGACCAACAGTTGGCATTTTCTGCAAACGGCAGAAGATACGGCACTCAAAACCCCAATGACAAAGATGATGCTCTGGCACAAATATCCAAACAAACGCGTGCTGTGGCAGGATTTACCCCAAATGCCACAATCAGTTTTGAAGGACTTAACCGATTGAGTAATCGTTCTCCCGCGGATGTATCGGCAACGGTGGGAAAAAATCATTATATCCAAATGGTTAATATGGTTTTTGCGATTTATGATAAAACTGGAAACATGTTAGCAGGTCCATTTAATACCAACAGTTTATGGCAAGGTTTTGGCGGTGCCTGTGAGGACAATAACAACGGAGATGGCATTGTCTTGTATGACCAACAAGCCGACCGTTATGTTTTGAGCCAATTTGCAACTATCGGTGCACAAAGCGTTTGTTTTGCGGTTTCAACCACTTCAGATCCCTTGGGAACGTATAATCTTTACGAACTTGCCACGCAAAGAACGCCTGATTATTACAAATTAGCGGTGTGGCCAGATGAAAACAACAATGCTTATTTTATGGGAACCAATTCAGGTGCACCCAATAGTTATGACGTTTACGCCATTGATCGAGAGTCTTTATTAGCAGGAACAACACCAAAACCTGCACAGTTTTTTCAAGGTTATGCCAATTTTTTATTGCCAGCAGACAGCGATGGAAGTCTAAAACCCTCACCAGACAGTGGAGGTTTGTTTTATACCATGATTGATGGTGGAGATGATTATTTTTCAGATCCTGCCCCTGCCAACGATTCGATTGATTTATACGAATTTAAGCTGGATTGGGATTTTCCTTCGCAATCCACTTTTAGTTTACTCAAAAGTTTTCAAGCACCTGAGATTGCCGATTTTAACTGGACAGTGTGTGGTCTGTTTCAACGAGGTTGTTTAGCACAACCGGTAACAACGGTTAAAATTGACAGTGGTTCGTGGTGGCCGATGCAGCGATTTGTTTATCGAAATTTTGGTACGCATGAAAGCTTGCTTGGCTCGTGGACGGTTGATGCCTTAGCGGTAGGTGACCACGCAGCCCCACGTTGGTTTGAGATGCGCAAAAGTGGAGTAGGGCAATGGTATTTGCACCAACAAGGCACTTATGCTCCTGATGAGGCACATCGTTGGATGTCCAGTATTGCTATGAATGGTCAAGGTGATATTGGCATGGTTTATAATGTGATTGATGCCGCTAACGGTATAAATCCTGGTATTCGATTTACCTCTCGTCGAAGTAATGAGCCTATAGGTCAACTACGCAATGAAGCTTCGTTAATCGAAGGCACTGGTGTGCAAACTTCGACTTTTCGCTGGGGTGATTATTCGTCCATAAATGTTGATCCAGTGGATGATTGTCGATTTTGGATGTCGGCACAGTACATTCAAACTACAGACGATAACAGTTGGAATACACGCATTGCCTCATTTAACTTTCCCGATTGTGTTTCGCTGGTCGTGGACAAGCCAGCACAAACAGTTTGTACAGTGGATGATTTCGTTAGTTTTGACTTTAATTTGTCGGGAAATTTCACAGCAACAACCAATCTATCAGTGTTGGGTTGCCCCAGTGGAGGCAACTGCGGATTTAGCCTTAATCCTGTGATTAATCCCGTGACTAACAGCCAGTTGCAGGTGTCAAATTTGTCTGCAGGCGTTGCAGGCGGAAAATACCCAATGACTTTGATAGCCACCGATAGCGTAGATGCCAGTTTGGTTTTTACCACGGCTCTGGAATTGGAGGTTGTGGATGGAGTGCCAATGACGACACAATTGCAATCACCGATAAATGTGGCAACGTTAGTTTCGACAATTTCACGTGTGTTTCAATGGCAGGCAGTCAATAATAGTTCATCCTATTTGTTTGAATTATCCACTGATGCAAGTTTTAACACGATTATTGAATCGCATACAACCAGCTCAGCAAAGTATTTATCCAAGGTATCTTTGCTTCCCGAAACACAGTACTATTGGCGCGTGACGCCACAAAATATTTGCGGCAGCGGCAACACTTCTGTGGTTCGTACTTTTACTTCTGCACCCTTGCCAGGGCAATGCGAAACAGGAATAAGTCCGCAAACCGTAGAATTATACGATTTTGAAACAGGAACGGAAGGTTGGACGAGTCACTCCATTGATGGGGCAAACTCGTGGCAATTATCCACCAGTAACCCAAATACAGGCATTCAACATTGGCATATAACTGATATTGTTCACCAATCCGATACGGTATTAACCTCACCCATAATCTCATTGCCTCTAGGATTGAACACGCTTACCCTTCATTTTGATAATGCCCAAGACATTGAAGCCAATGGGGTGTCGGCTTGTTGGGATGGCGGCTTTATTGAGGTTTCAGTCGATAATGGCGATACATTCACCGCTATTGCAAGTGATAGATTATTAACCGATAGTTACGATGGTCCCTTGCAATCCAGCAGTTTAGTGCCAGGTCAAAACACATGGTGTGGAAATCCACAAGCCTATCTTCAATCCATAATTAACTTAGATGAATACGCAGGGCAAAACATACGGATTCGCTTTCGTTTAGTCACAGATGGGGCGGTAGGTTTTGACGGATGGGATATTGATTCAGTTAAAATTCAATCCTGTGCCATTGATTTAGGCATTCTTTTTAACAATGGATTTGAGAATTAGTTATAATGTCATTCTAAATATAAGAAGACATAAAATGAACTGCACTCAATACATCCAATCAATCACCGCAAATTTTAACCCAAAAATAGCCTTAGTTCTTGGTTCAGGACTTGGTGAATTTGCTGATTCCATAGAGAAAATTGCTGAAATTTCTTATGATAAACTCGAAGGATTTCCTATTTCTGCCGTTAAAGGGCATGCGGGTAAATTAATTCTTGGTTTTGTCGGTGGAACGCAAGTTATTGCGATGCAAGGGCGGGTGCATTACTATGAAAACGCACAGGTCGAAGCCATGAAAACTCCAATTCACTGTTTTAAAGAGTTGGGTTGTGAATTAATTATCTTAACCAACGCCGCTGGCTCGCTGGATACCAATGCAGGGCCCGGCAGTGTGATGGTGATTAATGATTACATCAACTTTACAGGCGTTTCGCCTTTGTTTTCAGAAACAGGCAATCAACGTTTTGTAAATATGGTTAATGCCTATGATAAAAAGTTACGGCAAAAAATTCACCGCATTGCTGAGGATAACAACATTCACCTGAGTAAAGGTGTTTATGCTTGGATGTGTGGGCCTCAATTTGAAACGCCAGCTGAAATTAATGCCATCCGTATATTGGGTGCCAATGCAGCTGGTATGTCAACCGTTCCCGAAACTATTATTGCCAGGCAGCAAGAGATGAAAGTTTTAGCCTTGTCTGTCATAACTAATTATGCTGCAGGCATGGATGATGGCGAATTGTCACATGAACAAACGATGAAATATGCCAATAAAGCTGCCAGTAATTTCAAAACGATACTCACTGAATTTATAAAAAGCACTAGCTAGCACATCAAATATCGTTTAGAATGAACGAATCGAACGATTTGGAGTAACTAATGGAAGTCTTAAGCGCAAACAAAGCCAAAACACATTTTGGTGAAATGTTGATGAAGGTTCAAAGAGAACCGATTAATGTTACAAAAAATGGTAAATCTGTGGCAATTGTCATTGCAACTGAAGAATATCAACAGTTGAAACTACAAGCGTTACGTTCGGCATTGATTGAAGGTGAGGAGAGTGAAGACATGGAATTTTTTTCGATTGATGCCATTAATGATGCGCTAGATGCCTCAATTTAAGGTTTCAGCTAAAGCTAACAAAGATTTATTTGATATTGGTGTTTATACACAGGGTAAATTCGGAATAAAACAAAGGCGATTATATTTGAACAATATAGCAAGCAAATTTAAGCTTCTTGCTAATAAACCCGAAATTGGTATTAAGCGCTTTAATGTAAGAAGTGACTACTATTCAAGTTTGATTCAAAAGCATATTGTATTTTATAAGAAATATAAATATGGTATTCGTATAATCAGAGTGCTTCATCAAAATATGGAATTTGATAAACATTTATAATAGACAGCAATGAAAGTGACATTCCTCTCCCAAGAAATAATAAAAAATAAACGCGATGGCAAAGTCTTGTCGCAAGCTGAGATTGACTTCTTTATTCAAGGTATTGCAAAAAATACCGTCAGTGAAGGGCAAATTGCAGCCTTTGCCATGGCAGTGTTCTTTCAAGGCATGAATGCACAAGAGCGCATTGATTTCACCCAAAGCATGGTGAATTCGGGTGATGTGATGGACTGGTCGGATATGAATCTAAACGGCCCAATCTTAGACAAGCATTCCACCGGTGGAGTGGGTGACAAAATCAGTTTGATGCTTGCCCCCATTGTGGCGGCTTGTGGTGGTTATGTACCAATGATATCTGGTCGAGGTCTTGGACATACCGGTGGGACTTTAGATAAATTTGATGCCATTCCTGGATATAATGCAACGCCTGATAATAGTTTATTTCGTCAAACGGTTAAAGAAGTAGGTTGTGCTATTATTGGACAAACAGCTAACTTGGCTCCTGCTGACAAACGATTTTATGCCACTCGTGACATAACCGCAACAGTGGATTGTATTCCATTGATAACCGCTTCTATCTTATCCAAAAAATTAGCAGAAGGATTGGATGGTTTAGTGATGGATGTCAAAACAGGCAGTGGTGCTTTTATGGAAAATTTAGATGATGCCAAAGAATTGGCTCAAGCCATTGTTGATGTTTCCAGTGTCAATACCACAGCCATTATTACCGACATGAGTCAAGTCATTGGTTATACCGCGGGCAATGCTTTGGAAGTTTCTGAAACCATTGATTATTTGACAGGAAAAAGACAAGAACCAGTCTTGCATCAATTAGTCGAAACTTTATGCGCGCAGATCTTGTTGCAAGGCAAACTTGTGAACAACTTTGATGAAGGGGTTATCCAAGTCAATAAAGTCATCAAAAATGGTCAAGCCGCTGAAAAATTTGCCAAAATGGTGTCGGCGTTAGGTGGTCCTAATGATTTAATGGAAAACCCTAACAAGTATTTAGCCAAAGCAAAGATCATTCAACCAATTTACCCAATACAAGAAGGTTTTGTCACTGAGATGGATACCCGAATGATTGGTATGGGAGTTGTCGAGTTAGGTGGAGGGCGGAGAGTTTCAACCGATAAAATAAACTACTCTGTTGGTTTTAGCCACTTTTGTCATGTTGGAGATAAAGTTGAATTAGATACACCTTTAGCATTTGTGCATGCAAATACACATGAGCAGGCAGAAGCAGCACAAAATGTTTTATTAAAGCACATCAAAGTATCAAATAAACAAGTCAAAGCACCACAAACCATTATTCAAAAGGTGATAAAATGAAACGCGCATTAATTTTAGTCATGGACTCTTTGGGTATTGGTGCCAGTGCCGATGCAAATCTTTACGGCGATGAAGGAACGAATACTTTAGGGCATATTGCACAAGCTTGTTTTGAAGGAAAATGTGATAACGAACAACGAAAAGGAGTGCTGCATATTCCCAACTTAACACGGTTAGGATTGGCTCATGCATTGGAAGCGAGTTGTGGCAAGCCCATGAAAGGAATAGATGAAAGCATACAAGTGCAAGGTGCTTATGGTTATGCGGTAGAACAATCCAAAGACAAAGACACGCCCAGTGGTCATTGGGAAATGGCAGGGGTGCCTGTACCATTTGCATGGGGAACTTTTCCCAAAACCTCTCCGTGTTTTCCAAAACCATTGATTGATGATTTTATTAATTTGGCAAAACTACCAGGAATATTGGGTAATTGTCACGCCAGCGGCACCGAAATCATCAAACGCTTGGGCGAAGAGCACATCAAAACAGGTAAACCAATCTGTTACACCTCGGCGGATTCGGTTTTTCAAATAGCAGCGCATGAAAAATACTTTGGTTTGGATGAACTCATGCGAATCTGCACAATTGCTAAGGGTTTAACCGAAGAATTGAATATAACTCGTGTAATTGCCCGCCCTTTTGTTGGTGAAAGGGCTGAGGACTTTATCCGAACAGCCAATCGTCGTGATTTAACCACGCCCCCAATAGAGTCAACTTTGCTTGATAAGTTGTCCGCACAAGGAGGAAAGGTTATTTCGGTAGGTAAAATCAATGACATATTTTCAGGACGAGGCATCAGTCAATGCGTCAAAGGAAAAAATAATATGGAACTGTTTGATGCCATGTTGGATGAGCTGAGAAGTGCAGGGGATAATGCCCTTATTTTTGCCAACTTCGTTGATTTTGATAGCCATTTTGGACACCGCCGAAATGTGGCAGGTTATGCCAATGCCATTGAAGAGTTTGATAAACGTATTCCTGAGTTGGAATCTTTAATGGGCGAGAATGATATGGCCTTGATTACCGCCGATCATGGCTGCGACCCAACGTTTAAAGGTTCTGATCACACGCGAGAACACGTGCCCGTGGTGTTTTTTGGACAAAATATCAAACCCAAAAATATCGGCAAACGAAACTCGTTTGCCGATATGGGTCAGACTTTAGCGGGTTATTTTATGATTGAGCCTTTAGCACATGGCACTTTAATAGACTGTTAGCATGAGATTGACAGCTCTTGGGTTGCCATTGCTCAACTTAACACCATAACACCGCAATGTCGTTGAGGAAATTCGATTGCAATGCCCACCCAGGTTGGGGTCGGATCCCGTTATGGATGTTTGCCAATATCTCGTTGAGATATTTGATGGAAAAGTGATGTCACATTGACCTTCACTGGAGCCATCTGCAATGCTAATTGTTCCACTGTTGACATTATTTATGGAGCGGTTGAGCAGAGCTGGCCCTGTAAAACTTCCATTTGAAACACCATTAGTGCAAAAGGCAAAAACTAAGTATTTCATCATTCCATTTGAGTTGGCATTTTGTTTTGCATCACCTTCCACGTATAAACCATTAGCAGGCGGATTTGCATTAATGCCAATACTCATGCCGCCATTATTTTTTACGACAAATTTTGTTGCACCTCCGATTTGGGCTCGAAATGGGTCATCTGTTACCGAGGATGAGATATGCAGTGTAGAATTTGGATTGTTTGTACCAATTCCCACTCTGCCACCCGTGTAGGAAACTTTTGTGCCAACTTTAGTCCAAGGCGATAACGACACAGCCGTAGGAATCCAATCAGAACCATCAAATTGCAGCAAGTCATTAGTCGATGCACCCGTTCCTGATAAATATTCAGCTTGTACTGCATAAGGTGTTGCAGCCATACGCTGGCGAGGTGACAAAGGAAAAAATGAACCACTTCCAGCAGTCCTTACCGATATTTCTAACCATATTTCACTGCCATCATAAAGAGCATCGCCAAAATCCACTTGTGGAATGTTAAATAATCCAGCGTTAACGGAAACTCCATTAAAAGTTTGCGAAGCTAGGGTTGTTCCACCAGAGGCGAGTTTATAAGCATCTATAATAATGTCGTAACTGCCGTTGGCTGGTGTGCCGCCATCAGTAAGTTGTCCTTGGTAGCTAAAACCACTGCCTACAGGAGCTGTTTGTGCCGTAAAAGCGAGTGTGATTAAAGCAAAAAGCATATATAATTTATTCATGGTATTTTCCTATTCAAATCCGTTGTTAAAAATTAATTCTGTGGTGTTTGTTGGGGCAGAGGCTTGCCAAAATCCTCCCGTTAGGGTGAAAGAGCCTCCCTGCATGGCATTGCTGACATCGACTTGTCCAATACTGGATTTGAGTGTAAAACCACCACCACTCATGCTATCGCCACCGCCACTGTTTAGGGTGTGTTTTTTCATAACAAATTGTGCTGATGAGGTATTGAAAATCAACAGCAGCGAGAAAATCAAGAAATTCTTCATTAAAATATTTCCTTCAAATAGTATGACTGGATATTATAGACAAAAATTAGGTTGGAATTCTGATAACTTTCTGATAACTTTCTGAAAGATATAAAAAAACCCAAATAAATTGGGTTTTTTTATATTTGAATTAGGTGTTATCGTTATATATTATAACTTTTAACCAGAATTAAACGGGTTTATTCAAAGCCATTACTAAAGACTTGTTCAGCAATGCCATAAACTTCAGTGGACATTTCTGAGGTAGTACCTGACCATGTGCTTGGGATTATATTATCAGCCGTTGTTGTGCTGGTTGTGCGAATACCAAAACCGTTGGGCAAAGGGTTGCTGAGGGTGAAACTAAAATCGCCATTGGCATCTGCAAGGGTGGAACCAAGATGTTGTGTGGCATCCATTACAGAATCAGCATTATCGAGGTAAAAATCTATCATGCAATTTGGGCATGGACTGGGAGCACCCAATATATTACTCAAATGTGAGTGACCTGAGATGCTTGTGCCATTTACTGTAGAAACAACAGCAGGCTCAAAAGTTTTTTGAACAGCCATTAACATTGGGCCATACTCGATATACTTTTCTAACCCAGTTTTAACTATATTGCCACGAATGGTGTTGCCTCCATCCTTAAAGCCATTGACATGAGAATCACTCCACAAGATGGCTCCTTTTGTGTTGTCAAAACCATTTTTTGGGTAGTAAATTTCATTGTCTATTATCATGTGTCCATTATTGACTTCAGGGGTGTCTCGGGTGGTGGATAATTTGATTCCTTGTCCGCAAACACCTACTTCGTTGCCATTTAAGTCTTTACCAATAATATTATTTTGCACGGTGTGTAGTCGACCAAAAATAGTGAGCGCCTCTGGTGGCGTTGAAAAAGTGCTGTGGATGGTTTGCAATCCTGCAATAACATTGTTTTCAATTAATAAACCCGTTCCTGATGCTGATATTCCAGCGCCCCCAAACCATTCGGAGGCATCCAATGGAGGGGAAACAGGATTGATGTTGGTAAAGGTTCTGCAGTTAAGACTGGCAGGGACTGCAGGCACGGTTCCATCAATTCTTGTGCCTATCAAGTTATTAATGATTTGAACGCCACTGGTGGCGGAATTAATCTCAACGGCAAAAGTGCTTGCACCCGTCATTACATTGCCATCAATGAGCATGTTGTCCGCAAAAAGAGTGGTTAAGATGGCGTGATTGCCAGCTAAGTTGTCGGTGTTTCCAAATAAATCATCAAATTGAATATTCATGCCATTGGTTTTCAATCCCCAAGTGTTATTGGTGAAAATACCGTCCGATTGTTTCCAATGAATGCTCTGACCACCAATAAAGCCCATGTTTCTTATGGTTACAAATTTTAGACCAATGTCTAATGTTGTGCCTGAGTCTATAATGATTTTGGGCATTTCACTATTTAACACGTTTACAGCAGGTCCAGCGATAGTAATATTACCAACAAGGTCTAATCCTTGAGGTTGCAGTCCATAAAAACTTGAGGTGCCAGAACTATTAATTGCTAACCTCCATTGATCGTTAATGGCATTGTAGTATAAATCATCGCCATCGCCATTGGTTCCATTTAACCCAGTAAAGCGAATTAAGATGGGAGAACATCCAGGGCAAAAGGAGTTGTCAGAACGAGCACCAGCCTCACGCAAAGCTCGCCGAAAGGTGCACTTTCCAGCTCCAGAACCTGTCGTATCAGGAAAAAAGGTCGCTGCACCTTGAGTGTAATCACAGGTGTGTAAGTTATGGGCGGGTTCTTCATCAATTGCCCAGTCAACGGTGATAATACAGCCACTGCCATTGCAGATGGTTGTACTGGCAAACAAGTTGCTTGCAAAGGCTAAAAAAAGTACGGTTAACGTTTTTTTATGGATTAAGAGTTTCATCAGAATAGTTCCTTCCTTATTTAAGTTCAATTTAAACTGTAATATTAAGAGAAAAAGGAATTTGAATCCTGAAGAAGTTCTGATATTTTTCTGAAAAAGTTATGAATTTTTGTATTTTGAGCAAAAAGAAGTACTCAATACCAGGAAAAGGTTAGTTTCCTATAAATTGTGTGTTTTTAATTCGTTCAATTTCATCGCGAAGTTTGGTGGCTTCTTCAAATTCTAAGTTTTTAGCGTGGGCAAACATTTGTTTTTCCAGTTTGGAGATTAATTTCGCCAAATCTTTAGGTGAATTGACGTTGTATTTTTCCCCAGATTCTGCCACCTTGAATAAGGGTTTATCATCGGTTTTTGTGGATTCCACAAAACCATCTTTGAGGTCATGAATTTTACGAATAACAGTGGTTGGTGTGATGCCATGTTTTTTGTTGAAAGCTATTTGTTTTTCTCTGCGTCTTTTGGTTTCTCCAATGGCGTATTCCATTGCAGGTGTGATTTTATCGCCGTACAAAATAGCCTTACCTTTTTCATTTCTACTGGCGCGACCGATAGTTTGTACTAATGAACGTTCGGAGCGTAAAAAGCCAGGTTTATCCGCATCTAATATAGCCACCAATGAAACCTCTGGCATATCCAAACCCTCCCGTAATAAGTTAATGCCAATTAATACATCAAAAATGCCTTGGCGTAAATCACGGATAATTTCTGCACGTTCAACTGTATCAATTTCCGAATGCAAATAACGGCATTTAATGCCATGTTCCGTCATATAGTCGGTTAAATCTTCACTCATGCGTTTGGTTAAGGTGGTGACCAATACACGCTCTTGTATTTTTACCCGTTTATTAATCTCAGAGATTAGATCATCAACTTGAGTTCCAACTGGACGCACTTCGATTTCAGGGTCAAGCAAGCCAGTGGGTCGGACCACTTGTTCAACAATATGAGCCGCGTTGTCTTCTTCGTATTTGGCAGGCGTTGCGGAAACAAAAATCATTCGCGGAGTTCGTTGTTCCCATTCTTCAAACTTGAGTGGGCGATTATCCAGTGCCGAAGGCAATCGAAAACCATAATTGACGAGATTTTCTTTGCGTGACCTATCGCCTTTATACATGGCTCCAATTTGCGGAATACTCACATGCGATTCATCCATAACCAGTAACGCATCATCGGGCAAATAATCAAACAAACACGGCGGTGGTTCGCCTGGAGCTAATCCGGTGAAATGGCGTGAATAATTTTCAATGCCAGAACAATAACCCAATTCCATCATCATTTCCAAATCGTAATTAGTGCGTTGTTGCAAGCGTTGTGCTTCAACCAATTGATTCTCTGCATTTAATACTTTTAAACGTTCGACCAATTCTTCGCGAATGGTGGTGGTGGCGTGAATCATGCGGTCGCGTGGTGTCACAAAGTGTTTTGTTGGGAAGATAGTCAATTCTTTTTCGTTACTGGATTTTCTGCCTGTTAAAGGGTCAAAATAACTTAAGTTTTCAATTTCATCATCAAACAATTCAACTCGGATGGCGAGTTTGTCGGACTCGGCAGGGAAAATATCAATCACCTCACCGTGTACGCGAAAAGTCCCTCGTGCCAATTCATAATCATTGCGTGTGAATTGCAATTCGGTTAATTGATGCAAAAAAGCCCGCTGCTCAACCGTTTGCCCAACTTTCAAGGGTATAACCATCTGCAAATAAGACTGCGGATCGCCCAAACCATAAATGGCAGAAACCGTGGCAACAATAATCACATCACGGCGTTGCATCAAAGATTTGGTAGCAGATAAACGCATTTGCTCAATGTATTCGTTTATGGAGGAATCCTTTTCTATGTAAGTATCCGATGCAGCAACATAAGCTTCGGGTTGATAATAGTCATAATAAGAAACAAAATATTCCACCGCATTATCAGGAAAAAATTCTTTAAACTCATTAAATAATTGCCCTGCTAAAGTTTTGTTATGCACCATCACCATGGTGGGTTTTTGCACATTTTGAATGACATTGGCAATGGTAAAGGTTTTGCCCGAACCCGTCACACCAAGCAAAGTTTGCGACTTTAATCCCGCATCAAAACCTTGAGTTAACTGTTTGATGGCAGTCGGCTGGTCACCAGCAGGCTCAAAAGGGCTGTTGATTTTAAACTCTTTTTGAGATTTATTAACTTTTAACTGAACGACTTCCAAAGCAATCTAACCTTGTAAAAAGGCGAGATTATAGCACACTCACAAAACTCTGCAGCCTTTGTAGGTAAGTGGGATTTATCCGACTCAAAACACAACTCAAGAAAACAATAGCGTCGGTTAAAACCGACAATCCAAGAAAAGCTAATTATCGCACAGCGAAAACAAAACAATCATCCCAGATAAAAACCAATGCATGGGTAGGATGGGCTCTGCCCATCGGCAGTGTATAAGCGACCTCAATATTTACTTGAAATGATTCAATGACTAGATTTAATAATGGTGTTTTTACCTTTTCACACGGCGGTCGGTTTGATTAGTATGCTTAAATTACCTGTTGTTTTTTTGTTTGTTTCCTGTTTTGCTCAAGCACAAATAATGCGTTTGCATGAGGGGGTAGTCAAAATATAAGTAACTTGTGGATTGACTTGTAGTCTACTGTGTTTGATTTTATTTTACTTTAGTGCTTATATTCACTTTGTCTAAAGTAAACTTTGCGTTACTATTGGCGTAAATTATTATTAGGTGTTTTGTTATGACTGGTATTGAAATTGATTTCGTTTCTGAATTGATAAAAAAAGTAAAGCCCTCGGCAACTATTGCGGTGAGTATGAAAGCGACGCAATTGCGTGCGGCGGGTAAAGATGTCATTGGATTGGGAGCAGGGGAGCCTGATTTTGATACGCCTGATCACATTAAGGCAGCGGCTATTGAAGCCATTAATAATGGTCAAACAAAATACACAGCAGTCGATGGCACTGCCGAATTAAAACAAGCGGTTATTGGCAAATTTAAGCGTGAAAATGGTCTGGACTTTGCCGCCAATCAAATCTTGGTTTCTTGTGGGGCGAAACACAGTATTTCAAATGTGCTTGCCGCCGTGTTAAATCCGGGCGATGAAGTGATTATTCCTGCACCTTATTGGGTCTCTTATCCTGACATGACTTTGCTTGCAGGGGGAGAATCGGTCATTGTCAAGACCACGCAAGAACAAGACTTTAAAATTACGCCAGAACAATTGGAAAATGCCATTACCGATAAATCTCGTTTAATTATTTTAAACACGCCGAGTAATCCGACAGGAAAAGCTTACCGTAAAGCCGAGTTACAAGCATTGGGTGAGGTGTTGTTGAAATACCCTCAGTTGATGATTGTTACCGATGATATTTATGAACATATTTATTGGGGCGATGAAGAAATTACTAATTTGGGCGTGTTATTTCCACAAATGATGGATAGAATGGTGTTTATTAATGGTGTTTCTAAGGCTTATGCGATGACGGGTTGGCGTATTGGATATGCTGCCGGTCCTGTGGATATCATTACTGCCATGCGTAAGATTCAATCCCAAGCCACATCCAATCCTTGTTCCATTTCTCAAGCGGCATCTGTTGCGGCACTCAATGGATCTCAAGATTGTTTGATTCCCATGAAAAAAGCCTTTAAAGAACGCCATGATTGGCTGGTTAAAGCCTTAAATGACTTGCCGGGTTTTTCATGCCTTGAAGGAGAAGGTGCTTTTTATGCTTTCCCTAATATAGAAGAAGTCATTGCAAAAATTGATGGGGTTATCAACGATGTTGAATTATCAACATGGCTGTTGGAAAATGCCGAGGTTGCTGTTGTTCCGGGCACGCCTTTTGGTGCACCTGGTCATGTGCGTTTATCCTTTGCCACATCGATGGAAAATTTGCGTCAAGCCATTGCAAGAATCGAAAATTGCCTGGCTAAGTTGTAAACAATTGTTGACTGATATAAGAATTCATTGAAAACTGAAGCTTTTTTTGTTATCTTTCACCCTGTGTATGTGGGATGAGTTAAGTTATAGTAAAAGCTACTAAAATTCGATTATAGAATTTTAATGGTATAACTATTAAATTGTAGTTGGTTTTTATAAGCTTCTAAATCTCTTCCTTAATTAAAATTTATTTTTCATTAAACTTAAATAGCTATCCATGTGGGTGGACTATTTTTATAGATTTAGTGCGGAATTTTTAATAGTTATAATTCAGTTTATGTTTCAACGCTGGATTAAGAATGGGACTAAAGATTCATATGAGTAATAATAGTGTGTGCGATACTAAAAAAATTAAATTTGTCTTTGTATTGATATTAGGTTTTTACCTAACCAGTGTTCAGGCAGTTGTCATTCCTCCCTATGTTGATACGACTTCTCAATTTATTGATGATGCTGTAGCTGGATGCCCAGCAGGTAAAACCACAACATTCAATGTAACACAAGATTTTACTATCACTGATCTTAATGTGGGTATTGTTATCGAGCATACTTTTAGAGGGGATTTAAGAGTTAGTGTTACATCTCCACCTCCTTCTAGTACAGTTGTTAATTTGATACAGAATGTTGGAGGCACTACCGAAAATTTCAATGTTTTATTTGATACTGAGTCTGCTAATGATATAACAACAGCTCCAGAAAATGCTCCTCATGCTATTGCTTATAATGGAACTAATTATGAATACACTGTTAATCCTCCAGGAGGTCTGCTTAGCACTTTAAATGGCAGTAATTCTCTTGGATTATGGACAGTGACTATCTGTGATAGTGCTGGTGGAGATTCAGGGACTTGGAAAAGAACATCCTTAGAGTTTAATGGGGATTTTAACTCAAATTTAACAGGAACCAAGAGTATGCCTGTAAATGCAGATGAGGATGGTAATGGTTATGTTAGTAATGGAGATACCTTAACCTACACTATTACTGCCACCAATACAGGGGGTACTGTTCTCAATAATGTTGTTGTAAGTGATCCACTCCTGACCCCTAACAGTTTCACCTGCGCAACATTAGCAGTTGGTGCAGATTGTGTATTGACTGGAACTTATAGTGTTACAGTGGTAGATGAATTAGTTGGCAGTATTACAAATACAGCAAACTACAACAGTAATGAAACCACCTTGCAAAATACAAATACTGTCTCTGTCAATGTCGGGCCGAACGTGCCAAAGCCACCTGAGGATGTCTTTTACATACCGTTACCAGAAAATGATGCATTAACTGCCTTTTTATCGATAGTTCCAGCTAGTGGAACATCCCCCACTGGAGAAACTTGTACTGGTGCTAGAGTACCAGCGAGTCCAATTAGCACTTATTCTTCAATTACTGTATTACGTGATAATACAATTCTTTATTACGATCACCAAGAAGATGGGTATGAAGCCGATACAGTTAACCCTGTACAAGCAACAACGGAAATTTGGGGGGATGGTATCTTTGCCAACGGTGTTGCTCCTGGCTCTGGATGCTTAATAGATGCTTGTGATGTACTTAATGCAGGTATAATTATTGTGTTAGATAATCAAATCACTATTCCTGATGTCGCTCTTAACTTTGATGGTGGAGATAAAATTTCGGCAACAGATACCATTGCCATGACAAAAGCCAACTGGGCAGCAGGAACAGGGACAAGATTGGCAGGTGCTTTTGAACTTTATCCTACTTCAGAATGGGGCACAAGTTATCAAATACCTGTAGGGCAAGATATTGCTCCTGCAAACTTTAATAATGCAAAATACCAATATGTTGGAATTACTGTAATGGCGCAACAAGATGGGACAATTGTCACTATTGATTTAGATGGTAACCCTGGCACTGTAGGAGATATTAGCACTGTTACTCTAAACGAAGGGCAAAGTACTTTTATTGATGGTGGAATAAAGGTTGGTGCAACAGTTGTCTCAAACTTTGATGTACAAGTTGACATTATGACAGGTGATGTTTGTGATAATTATGAATCACGATTCTTTACTCTTTTTCCTACTGCTTTATGGGATAATAGTTACTATAATCCTGTTGGAACTGCTGCGGGTAGTAATGGACCTGTTAGAGTGTTGCTGTATAATCCAGGTCCAAACAATATAACTATTCTTATTCAAGATGGTACAGGTTCTACAACTCAATCAGTGACAGCAGGAGCTCTATTTGATTATCTTCAAAATAGCGCAACAGCTGCTCATTATTGCACGACCACAGATGCTACAACATGTGATGTAAATGGAGACGTATTTTACGCCATGGCGGGAATTGATGCTGATCCAGATACTCTCAGTACTGCAGGTTCTCCAGATGGAGATAGAAATGACTGGGGATTTACCTTGGTGCCAAAATCATCACTTAGCCAGCAAGCACTAGTGGGATTAGGATTTGGACAAGATCCAACCAAAACTATAACAGAAAACTCGAGCCCTGTATGGATAACAGCGGATATGGTCAATAATGCGACCCCTATTGGTGGTATTCAAATATGTGTTGATTATGATAATGATGGCACCGATACAGGTCCGCCACTTATTGACCCAGTGACGGGACAACAGTACGATGTTACATTCAATGTTAACCTTTATGATAGCACTCAAATAAGAGACACAGATGGAGATCAAACAAGTTTATTGGTTTGGATTTGCGATTCTGATGTTGCAGACGCTAACAATGCCATTATAGCCGTTGCTTGGGGGCAGGATCCTGCTACAGCTAGTGCAGGAGCCCCTGCCATTGATTTGGGTACAGGGGTGCCAAATGTTGCCTCATTGGCTTTGAATAAAAGAGGGCAATTAAGTAATGACATTAATGGTGATGGTTTTCCTAGTGTTGGTGATACTATAACCTACCTTATTGCTTTAACAAATGTTGGTTTTGTGCCTGTAGATGGTGAGGTGTTGACAGATAATTTACCACCAAGTGTGACGTATGTTCTTGGAAGTACAATATTTGACAATAGTACGGGAGCCGGCTTTGTTTCTCTTCCTGATTCCGTTGTTCCTCCAGCAGCGACAGAGTTCCCACTTGATGAAGGTGGTGTTAGTTTGCCAGGATTGGTACAAGTCGGAAAAACATTTTACGTTTCCTTTGATGTTGTTATCAACTCATTACCACTTGGTGACTTTGAAATGTGTAACGCAACAAGTGTGAATATTCCAATTGAAGTGGTAACTGATGAACATTGTTTAGCTTTGTTAGCACGTACTTCGGCTGTTGGTAATTTTGTTTGGAATGACTTGAATCAAAATGGTATACAAGATGTGGGTGAAACTGGTGTTGAAGGAGTGACTGTTTCATTATTAGACTCCTCTGGAAGTCCTGTACTTGACGGTCTTAGCAACCCATTTACAACGACAACAGCAGCTGATGGCTCTTGGGCAATAACTGGATTGTCTGCTGGTGATTATCAAGTGCTTTATGATACATCTACAGCAACTGATAACTTAAGTTATTCTTTAACAGCTCAAAATCAAGGAGCTGATGATACTGTAGATAGTGATGCAGGTTCTAATGGGATACAAGGTCAGTCGCAAACAGCCACATTTACTTTGATCAAAGATCAAATCAACAATGATTTAGATGCCGGATTTATTGCTTCTTATTCTGTTATTGGAAACCGTGTTTGGTTGGACTTGGATAATGATGGAACTCAAGATGCTAACGAGGATGGAATCGCTAATCGTACAATTCAATTAACACCTCCTGCAGGAATAGATCTAGGAGCGGGAGTAGGTAATCCGATTACAACAGTAACAGATGTCGATGGTAATTATATCTTTAACCATTTACCAATAGCTAATGGTTATGTTGTCACTGTAACCAATCCTCCTGCGGGATTGACTCAAAGTTTTGATGAGGATGGCACTGCAACGGCACATTCATCGGTTGTAAACTTAACAACTCCAAATCAAGAATATTTGACCGCTGATTTTGGTTATGGACCATCATCTGGAACTATTGGTGATTATATCTGGTCAGATGCTGATGGAGATGGACAACAAGATCCAGGCGAAATAGGACTAGCAGGTGTGACGGTTTATTTATGTATCGCCGCTAACTCAAGTCCTTGTAATGCAGTAAGTGTGGGAGTGATGACAACAACAACTGATGCGACAGGTAAATACCTATTTACTGGATTAACGTTAACTGATACTTATGTTATAGAAATCGAATCTACTGCTTTGTTAGCTGCCGGCTATACACTAACGGGTGATCCAGATGGGACTTTAGATAATGAAACTACTGTACCTCCATTAAATGGCTCAAATAACGTAAATCTTGATGCTGATTTTGGTTACCAACCTCCGACAACGCCTCCAGAATCAAATAATTTCTCTGATATTGGTGATACAGTATTCAATGATTTGAATGGAAATGGAGCACAAGATGCTGGTGAGTTAGGTATCCCTGGTGTAACAGTGCAATTATTTGTTGCAGGTGGTGGTCCAATAGCATCAATTCAGACAGATTTAAATGGAATGTATTTATTCCCTTCTTTACCTAATGGATCGGACTACACTGTACTAATTACAGATACAAACAATGTTTTAAATAACTTTGTTCAGACAGCAGATCCTGATGCAAGCCTTGATAACCAGTCAACATTATTAAATTTGGCTGCAGACAATTTGAGCCAAGATTTTGGGTATAAACCAATTAGAGCTGGTACAGGAGTTATTGGTGATCGTATTTTCCATGACATTGGCACAGTAGGAGTTCAAGATGGTTTGGATCAAGGACTTGAAGGAGTTGTTGTAACGTTAACCAACAACCTGACTGGTGACTTTATTGCAACCACAACAACAGATGAAAATGGTAATTATGTTTTCTCTGGGCTTGATGCGACGCTCACTTATAGAGTTAAAGTTGACACAACTACTTTACCCAATGGTGCTGCTGGTTGGTCAAATAATATTGATCCAGATGCAGGAACGGCATCGGAATCAGTAATTGATTTATCGGTTCCAGTAAATAATATAGATTTAACTCAAGATTTTGGTTATATAAGCCTGGTAAATAACACTATTACTGGTACAGTTTGGGCTGATAATGATGGCAATGGTACATTAACAGATGGAACAGGAGCAACACCAAATGAGTTAACTAATGGTATAGAAAATGTTACAGTTGTCTTAACTGACTTGAATGGTAATGTATTAGCGACAACAACGACAGATGTTAATGGAGACTATTCATTCACAAACTTGCCTAATGGTTCATATCGAGTGATAGTGACAGATAAATTTAACCAACTGGCAAATATGCGCCATACAGATGGCCCAACAGCCGGTGCAAATAATAACTCTCAAGATGATACAGGTTATTTAGTTGCTGTTTCAGGTGGAGTAACAAATGACACGGCTGATTTTGGTTACCAACCAGTAGTGACGACTCCGATTACATTGGGAAGTTTTAAAGCGGTGTATAATAAAACAGAAAATCAAACTGAAATTAGGTGGACGACAATTACCGAGTCTGGTAATGTTGGGTTTGAGTTATACTTTAAACAGGATGGTATTTGGGAGCTAGCAAATAAAGTGCTTATTCCTTCACAACACGTTTATCACCTTGGTGAGGTTAGCTACAGTTATATGGTTAAAGGCGTATACAGTAAAGAATGGGCTATTGTTGATATTGATATAACTGGTAAAAGACAATCGCATGGCAGCTATAAAGTAAATACCGAATATGGTAATACTAACTTAAATAAGACCTCAGGTAATATAAATTGGTCTGACTATAAGCGTTTACATACAAATAAAGAAACAGAACGTAATGTTATAAAAAGTGCGGAAATAAACGCATATATTCAACAAAATAAAGGAGCAGAAAAATGAATGCTATAACACATGTTAAATTAGTCATTTTAAGTTTAGGCTTAATGTTTCTGAACCAAGTCAATGCTTTTGCTCCACAGTCAATTTTAGACATGAAAATACCTCAAGATGGCATTTACCGTGTGTACTATTCGGATGTTTTAAATCTTGGAATTGATCTTGCTGGTATAGAAGTTAATCAATTAGCCTTAACAAGTAATGGTCGATTGATACCATTAAAAATTGTCACTGATAATCAAACAACAATTGGTCCTAACAGTTATATAGAATTTGTTGGTAATGGTCAGGAGAGTTTATACCAACAAGGTGTGATATACAGCTTAGTATTCGGCAATAATTTAGGAATAATTGAACAAACGCAAGTTGCCAATAATGCCTCGTTAGTTGAGTCATCGTACCTGCATACAGAAGTCTACAATGATAATAATGCGTACAGTTTTGGTTCTCCAATAGATGACCCTTGGTTTTCAAAAAGAATATTGGCAATAGGTTCATTAAAAACTGCTAACTTAGACTTTTCTATTAACCGCGGTGTTGATGTGGGTACAGCAACAATTGAAATTGATATTTGGGGTGGTACAGATTATGAACAATACAATGATCATCATGTTATTTATGAGTTAGATGGTACACGCATTGATGATTTTAAATTTGATGGTATTGTTTCTCAAAGCCGTCAATATGATATACCGAGTTTTAAATTAACCAATGGTAGTCATCAGCTTACAATAAAAGTGCCTAACGACACTAACACTGCTGCTGATGTCATTCATGTAGAATCATGGAAAGTCACATACCCAAGAAGTTTTTCATTGCAAAATAATCAATTGACTTTTGCTTATGGTGATGTTAATCAAGCAGTTCCATCTGAGGAGATATTTAAAGCAAGCTTCGAGGATTCTGAACAATTAGCCGAGACTGATAAGTCAGCTTCAGCCTCCAATGCCACAGTGTATTATCATGTAGAAAACGCTACTAACAGTCAATACGTTGTATACAAACGAGATTTGTTAGGACGAGTCAAATCAATTATAGTCACAGCAATAGGAACTTGTACAAGCACTCCAAGTCCAAATTGTTTCCTTGATTTTAATACAGATAACAGTGCTGGTTTTGTTTACATTCAAGCAGAAAGTTCTGTTCTAACACCAGAGTTAAAGGTGCCTGTATTACAATCAAATATTAACCAAGGTTTTGCACAGTACATAATCATTTCTCACCCTGATTTTATTGGGGCAGATTTGGCAACTTTTGTTCAAGCAACGCAACAAAACTTTAGTGTTAAAGTCGTGGATGTTGAACAAATCTATGCCCAATATAGTTTTGGCAATGTTTCAGCAGACAGTATTGCCCAGTATATTAAACACGCCTATAATAAAATGGGTGCAAAATATATATTATTGGTTGGTGGTGATACCTATGATTATAAAAATTATTTAGGGATTGGATCGCTTAGTTTTATCCCGACATTATATGGTAAAACTGATGAATTTATTTACTATGCACCTATAGATGCGAAGTTCGCAGATGTTGATAATGACAATGTGCCAGATTTGAATATAGGTCGATTTCCAGTTAGGTCTGAAGCGGAGTTAACCAATTTAATACAAAAAATTAATGCTTATAAAAATAAAACTTACAGTAATACCTCGGTTTTTGCGGCAGATGAATTTGATTCATCTAACAATTATTCATTTAAAAATGATGCAAATTCATTGATATCATTATTGCCACAAAATTGGCAAAATAATATAACTATTGATGATAAAGCTTACGTAGATGACGATGGAGTAGCGCTTGCAAAATCAAAGATAACTAATAATATTAATCAAGGGGTTGCATTGACCAGTTTTATTGGGCACTCAGGTCCAAGAGATTGGAGTTTTTCTCGCATGTTTAGCACCAGCGATGCCTTGTTATTATCCAATAGTACAAACCCAACACTGGTTACTCAATGGGGTTGTTGGAATACTTATTTTGTTTCACCTACCGAAGACACCCTTGCTCATGCCTTTATGTTAAACCAAAACGGTGGAGCTGCATCAGTTCTTGGTGCCAGTACCTTAACTGTTGCAGAACATGAAAAAGGGTTAGCTAATTTAGTATTGGTTTATCTTACCCGAGATGAAATGACTTTAGGTGATGCAGTGACCGAAGCAAAAAGAGTCTATGCTCAAGAAAATCCAGCAGCACTGGATGTAATCTTAGGCTGGAATATCTTAGGAGATCCAAGCTTAAAGCTTTAACTTACTTAAGCTGCCTTTTTTTATTAAAGCCTGTTAATTACTTCATCAGTGAACTTGGTTGTACCAACTTTTATATCACCTTGCTGATGAATGTCGCTTGTTCTAAAACCTGCTTCTAAGGTTTTAATCACGGCCTGTTCAATTTTTACAGCCTGTTGCTCCATATTAAAAGAATAACGCAGCATTAAGGCCAGACTTAGTATTTGAGCAATTGGGTTGGCAATGTCTTGATTAGCAATATCAGGTGCTGAACCGCCAGAGGGTTCATACAGACCAAAACCATCTGCGGAGAAACTGGCAGAGGGCATTAAGCCCAAAGAGCCAGGTAAGGCACTGGCAGCATCTGAAATTATATCACCAAAAAGATTAGCGGTAACAATAGTGTCAAATTGAGCAGGGTTAAGAATTATTTGCATGGCACAATTATCGACCAACATGTGTTCTAAAGTTACCTCTGGGTATTCAGGAGCAATTTCATTGGCAATGGAACGCCATAGTTTTGATGTGTCGAGCACATTGGCTTTATCAACAGAGACAAGTTTTTTATTGCGAGCCATTGCGGTTTTAAAACCTTGGTGAATGGCAATTTTTATCTGTTGTTCATCGTAACGAGCCACATCGGTTGCAACACGTAAACCATTTTCGATATATTGTTTGTGTTCGCCAAAATAAATATCACCAAGCAACTCCCTAATAATCATAATGTCAACGCCTTGCGTGATTAACTCAGGTTTAAGAGGGGATATCGAGATTAAGGATTTAAATAACGTTGCAGGACGAAGATTGACATTTAATTTAAGCGTCTTTCTTAAAGCGAGAATTGAATTGGCTTCACAACGGTGCCATTTGGGCAAATGCGCATCAATAATTGGACCACCCACTGAACCGAAAAGCACTGCATCTGAAGATAAACATAAATCCCGAGTCGTATCTGGAAAATGAGATTTGTATTGGTCGTATGCGGCACCTCCAATTAAGCCCTGTTCAGTATCAAAGTTTAACTCTAATGACTCAAGTACACGTAAGGTTTGAGACATGACTTCAGGACCAATTCCATCGCCAGCAAGAACTGCAATTTTATTCATAAGTTTACCCAATAAGATTTAATAAACCATTTTATGAGTTTAGTTAAAACTATCAAGCATTGTAAAAAAGAGTTTTAAAATAGTTGTTGTTTTGGACTCTATGACTAATGGCACTGGTAATAAGTTTAAAAGTAAATATAATGTACGTCATTGTTAGTTTAGTTGATTGATGATTCTTAATTCCACTACGTGACCTTAATGGTAATACTTTCTCTCTCTCTTTATCATTAAGGTCACACTCATCTAATTAATAAACAATGTTTCTCGTTTTTGCTTTGTTTTAAAAGAGTTAATTTCTTCTGCATGAGAAATTAAATAATCTAATTCATCTAAGCCGTTGATTAAACAGTGTTTAAAGAACTCATTTAAAGTAAATTCTAAGGTTGTATTACCTGAAACAATGGTTTGCTCTTCAATATTAATTTCAATATCGTTTTGGGAATCTGTGGCTTTTTGCATTAATTTATCGATGATTTCTTGCGGTTGCTCGATTAAGAGTAAGCCATTTTTCTTCGCGTTGTTGGTGAAAATGTCAGCAAAACTTGGAGCGATGATGGCATCAATACCCAACTCTTTTATTGCCCAAACAGCGTGTTCACGAGAAGAACCACAACCAAAATTCGAACCCGTTAACAAAATGGGGGCATCTTTGTATTTTTTTTGGTTAAGAACAAAATCTTTATCGGCTCGTAATCGTGCAAAGGCGTGTTCGCCATAACCTGTTTGTGACGTGCTGGTTAAATATTGAGCAGGGATAATAATATCGGTATCAATATCAGTCATATTCATGGGAATGGCTTTGCCAATGATGTGTTTTATGGCTTTCATGCGATTTCTCCTGCTTCATTAAAATAGGCGATTGGTGAAACAATTTTACCTGCAATGGCACTGGCTGCAACGGTAGCAGGAGAAGCTAAATGGGTCATGCTGCCCGTGCCTTGTCGCCCGACAAAATTACGGTTGGTTGATGAAATGCAACGAGAACCTGGTGGAACTTTATCGTCATTCATACCCAAACACATAGAACAACCAGGCATTCTAAATTCTGCACCTGAAGCATTTATAATGTCAATTAAACCTTCTTTTTGTGCCTGAGCCATAACTTGCTCTGAACCTGGAACAACGTAAAAGGTCATGTGACTAGCAATTTTTTTACCTTTTAAGATTGTCGCAGTTACGCGCATGTCTTCAATGCGTCCATTGGTGCAAGAGCCGACAAACGCCCAATCCAACTTGGTGTCTTTAATCGGTTGGTTAAGAGAAAGTTTGACATAATCCAACGCTTTAGTGGTCATGTCATCGTTATTATCTGGTATGTTTTGATTTATCTCAATGGCTTGTTGAGGATTTGTTCCCCACGAAACCATCGGATTGAGTTTATTGACATCAATTGCAATGAGTTTATCATAATCACAACCCTCATCACTTTTTAAACTGTTCCAATAGTTGAGTGCATCGTTCCATTTATCGGTTGGAGCGTATTTTTTGCCTTTAAGGTAAGCATAAGTCGTCTCATCTGGAGCTATCAAACCCGCAACCGCGCCACATTCGATACTCATGTTACACAAAGTCATGCGCGCTTCCATACTCATTGAGTCAATGGCAGAACCCGTGTATTCAATAATGTGTCCATTAGCTCCGCCAATACCGATGGTGGCAATGAGTTTCATCACCGCATCTTTTGCCGAAACCCCAGCTTGAAATTGTCCATTAAATTCCACTTTCATGGTTTTGGGTTTATTCATCAACAAGCAACCACTGGCAAAAACATGCCCAACCGTGGAAGTGCCAATACCAAAGGCAATGGCACCAAAAGCTCCGTGCGTCGCCGTGTGAGAATCACCGCAAACAATGGTCATGCCAGGCTGAGTGATGCCCAGTTCTGGCCCAACAACATGAACAATACCCTGATGTTGCGAATCCATATCATAAAAGGGCATATTGAATTCTTTGGTATTATCCCGCAGTTTTTGCACCTGTGCTTTTGCCATCTCATCAAATATTTCATGGCGATTTTTACGAGTAGGAATACTGTGATCAACCGTTGCCAATAAAGACTTGGTATCAAAAACAGGTAAATTTCTTTCCCGTAAGGTATCAAAAGCTTGAGCAGAAGTGACTTCATGCACAAGGCAAAAATCAATAGCTAAAATGGCAGGATGCCCTGGGTTTTGTTTAACGATATGGCTTTGCCATACTTTGTCTATAATATTTTGTTTCATGGTTTTCTCTTCTTTTGTCATTCACATGAAAATGGGAATCCAGTGTTAAAATAAACTGGATCCTCGTTTTCTCGAGGATGACGAATATTATTATTCTATATTTATCTTAGTCTTAACTGAATTAGCAATAAAGCATTGTTCATGCGCTTGGTGGTGTATCTTATCGATTTGCTCTTTTGTCGGTTGTTTTTCACCTGAAAAAACAATCCGTGGTTTTAATGTCACATCGGTCATGGACATTTTTTTGTCTTCGTTTATTTGCATAATTCCGGTGGCATTATCGGTATAGCTTTCTATCACATAACGTCTTTTTGCTGCAATTGAGAGAAAAAACAACATGTGACAGCTCGATAATGAAGCGATAAAAGCCTCTTCTGGATCAACATTGGCTTCTATAGAATAGGGCAGTGGTACCACATGTGGTGAGGATGAAGCTTGGACTATTTCTCCTCCATCAAATTCCCAAACATGAGCGCGTGAATATTCGTTGTCAGTGAATTTTTCATCACGTTGGCGTTGCCATTTAATTGTTGCGTAGTATTGTGACATTAAACCGCTTTTTTATTGGCAACAATGGCATAATTTAAATGCACTATCGCTCGATTAACGGCATTAACCAAAGCTTTAAGTGCGGAGACTTCAATATCAATGTCCTGCCCAATACCAGTGTACAATTCATTGTTGTAAGAAATGCTTATGGATGAAATACTTAATGCTTCCTCGCCCTTGTCCTTGGATTGAGAACGAAAGGATTCAATGCTGATTGGTGATAAATAATCTTCCAAAGCATGGTGTAAGGCAGTTAAAGCGGTGCCACCGACTTTGCTTTTGGCATTGATGGTTTTTTCTTTTCCTTGGAAAGTTCCATCAATACATATTTCGGTGACTTGCGCTCGTTTGCGGTATTTATAGGTATTAATTTTGATAGGCGAACGGTAAGCAAAATAAGCTTGCATGAATTCCGTATCGGTTAAGCCCTTGCGCCGATTGGAAAAGTAATCTTTGATAAACTGCGTGACTTCAATCTTTTCACTGTTTTCACACGTGTATCCGTGTTCTTTGATAATGGATTGGGCATGATTGCTGCCGCTTAAAGGGCCAAACACAAAGCTAATTTCTTTGCCCACTTCTTTTGGATCAAAGGGTTGGTAAGCTTGTGGGTTCTTGAGGATGGCATTGGTGTGACCGCCAGAGGTGTGTCGAGCCGCATTTTCTCCACTAATAGGCCAATGCGCCTGTCGCGGCAACATGTGCGTGGCAACAAAGTCAGAAATGTCTTTGATATAAGCCGTATGGGTGCTGGTGTGAAAATTTTTGCCTTGGCTGTTGTTGTAGCCAAAGGCTTTCAAATACATTATGCACTGTTCCAAGGAGACATTGCCAGCACGTTCGCCAATGCCATTGAAACAACCCTCAATTTGGGTTACTGGTCCATCAAAAATAGATTGCATCGTATTAGTCAATGCCAATCCATAATCGTTATGGCAATGCGCTGACCAAGTTATGTTTTTATCGGGATAACGCTGTTTCATTATCTCGGCGTGACGTTTCATTTTATTGACAAAAAATTCTTCTCCTTGCAAATAACAGGCACCACCGATGGTATCAGGGCAGTTAATAATGGTTGCACCTGCTTTGATAGCGGTATCAATGACATCGGTAACAAAATCAAAAGTATCGCCCATGCGTGAATAACCTTCGGGAGAAAATTCCACTTCACAACCTGCATCTATTGCCATGCGAATGAATTTATCTAAGTCTTTGTGGATTTGTTTATGGTTATTGGCGTAGCTTCCCAATGACGCTTGCATTAACTCAGGGTCTACAGGCAGATAAACGTGCATTCGTGCCCTTTGAGTTGGAATTAAGCTTTTGAGAGATTCGATGGTAGTAATAACTTGTTCTTCACGCATTTGGCATAACGCCGCGACCTTTGGAGAAGATTCCATTTGCGCATACATCTGTGCAATGCTTTCGACGATTTTATAATCTTCGCTACTGGCAGCTGGAAAACCCGCCTCTAAGATGTCAATATTAACTTGAGCCGCTAATTTTGCGTACTCAAGGTTTTGCTCAAAACTCATTCCTGCACCAGGGCATTGTTGCCCATCACGCAACGTGGTATCGAAAATTGTAACTTGTTTGCTTGTTGCTTTCATGCTTCTCTCGTGTTGTTTTAACTTATAAAATATTGGGTGAATATCCTAAAAAAACCTTTTAGGTGGGTGCAGTCCTATAGATTGACTGCTAGATAAGTCGTAAGAGAAGAAGTGATAATAACAAACCCAAGGCAGAAAATTGCACAAAAGAAGAGGCAATAGAGTGTTTCATGATTTTGATTTGATTATTCATTGTCCGCATAAAGTAACAATAAAAATTTATTCTATCAAGTAGTTTTTGAAATTTGACGAATAAATTTTTGAAATAACTCTTTTTGTGGGATTTGATGTTCATTTATTACCGTTAGACTGTTATATAATTTTAGATTGTGCACAAACAGCCCATCTTTCAATTCAAAAGATTCATCTGTCTTAAAATGTGGTGTGGTTTGGTTGCCACAACTTGGGGATTTGCTTTTGAGAATGAAGCCTTTAAACTGTTTAAAGTGTTGTTCGTTTTCTTTAAACCAGTTATTGAATTGCTCAGTAAAATCTGTTTTGTGGTTGTCCACTTGTACCAGTCTGGTATCGCCATCAATGATACGCATTTGGATGGCTGGACGAGGGATACTCATGCCCATTTTCACTTCTGGGCAAATAGGTATGAGTTGGTAAACTTTGGGGTCAAAATACTTTTCTAAATCAGCAAATTTGTCTTTGCCATCGTAGCGGACTTTTTGACCCAAAAGGCAGGCACTGACACCGATTTTAACCCTTGTCATATTTGCTTTTTTTATCAGGAAATAAAATATTCAAGGGTTTAGACAGGTCATTAGAAAAAACCATTCGCACATGTGATCGCTTGAGTTGTCTGGGTTCTTTGACACCACAAGAGTGCGCAATAACACCGACTTCTTTTATCATGTGTTTGGCAAAGTTCGCTACGCGTTTGGTTTTGTTCTCGACCACCAAGCCTTTGTGTAAATCTGGATCATGGGTTGTTATTCCTGTAGGGCAGGTATTTTTATTGCATTTTAGGGCTTGTATACAACCCAATGAAAATAAAAATCCACGGGCATTGTTGATAAAATCAGCACCAGCACATAAGGCCCAAGCAACCTCCGCAGGTGTGATTAATTTACCCGAGGTCATGATGCGGATTCGGTTCTTTAAACCGTATTCGTCGCGTAAATCCACCAACATAGGTAAGGATTCTTTAATGACCATGCCGACATCATCCATTAAGGATTGTGGCGCAGCACCAGTACCGCCGTCACCTGAATCAATAGTAATGAAATCAGGAGCTGATTCAATACCGCGGTTATGAATTTCGGTAAATAGTTCATGCAACCATTCATCATTACCCATGACCATTTTAAAGCCAACGGGTAAACCACTAACATCGCGAATTTTATTTATCATATCTAACAATTCGTGGGCATTCTTGATTTCTGGGTGGCGATTTGGGCTTATGGATGCCTGTCCTGCTGGAATACCTCGAATATTAGCAATTTCTTGCGTGACTTTAGCAGCGGGTAGAATGCCGCCTTTACCAGGTTTTGCCCCTTGAGCGAGTTTGAGTTCAATCATTTTGACCTGCGGAATTTGCCCTACTTCTTTGAGTTTGTCAAAGTCAAAGCCACCGTCTTTGTTGCGTGCACCGTATTTAGCTGTTCCAAATTGATAAACAATATCGCAACCGCCTTCTAAATGGTAAGGAGAGATACCCCCTTCGCCTGTGTTCATCCAAATACCTGCTTTTTTTGCCCCATGCGATAAGGATTGCACCGCGGGCATGGATAATGCGCCAAAACTCATGGCAGAAATGTTAAAGAAGCTTGGCGTTGCATAGGGTTGTTTGGCATAAGGTCCAATAATTAAGTTGTCCGCTTCAACCGCATCTTTTTTCATTACAGGAAAGGCACAATTCAAGAAAATCATCGCACCCCGTCTATCCAAATTTCGGGTTGATCCAAAAGCCACAGTGTTATTATTTCCTTTGGCGGCTTTATAAACCCAGGTTCTTTGTGCGCGATTAAAGGGTAATTCTTCTCTATCCATAGCAAAAAAGTATTGCCTAAAGAATTCACCTAAATGTTCAAATAACCACCGGAATCGTCCAATAACAGGAAAGTTGCGTCGAATAGTATGCTTCTTCTGTGTTTTGTCGATAAAATACATGACAATGGCAGCGAGAATTGCCAAACCAATGACAAAAACCAATAATAAAACCAAAAACTTTATGGACGAAATAAACCAAGAATTTAACATTTAATACCTCAATAATTTGAAAATGGATTATACCATTGAATAGAGCTGTTTTTATTAGAAATATTTCAAGAAATTTGTTGAATTTAGTTTATCATGTCCGTATAATCCGCATCCTTATTAAATTAACTAGGTAATGTCATGAAAGTATTATCATCTTTGAAATCAGCAAAAACACGTAGCCGTGACTGCAAAGTAGTACGTCGCCGTGGCAAAGTATTTGTAATATGCAAATCAAACCCAAAATTTAAAGCACGTCAAAGATAAATTCTTTTGTGTTACTAGATTGTAAAAGCCCTCAGGACTGAGGGCTTTTTTTTGTATTAAATTAAGAACGGTCATTGCGAGGAGGGACGACGTGGCAATCTTTATGACCTACGTTTACTTTGGGAGATTGCCGTGTCGCTGCGCTTCTCGCAATGACTTGGATTTTTGATTGAATTGTTTTTTGTAGTGGTTTCCCTTGTATCATTAGGTGTGGATAGGTGTCTACAAGGGACTCCACTACTTGAGTAACAGAACATCTAAAGCCAAAAATTATTCTTTACAATACAATACAGTTTAAATTTGCTAAAATTCATTCATTAACTATTAACCACAAAAAATATTATGACAATAATTACTCGATTTGCACCATCGCCTACAGGCTATTTACACGTTGGCGGTGCACGCACGGCACTTTTTTCCTATCTTTTTGCCCGTAAAAATAAAGGCAAATTTATATTACGTATCGAAGATACTGATCAAGAGCGTTCAACTCAAGCATCTGTAGATGCCATTTTTGAAGGCATGAAATGGTTAGGTCTGGAACACGATGGCGAGGTGCCTTATCAAACCAAAAGATTTCCACAGTATAAAGTAAAGGTGCAACAGTTACTCGATGAAGGCAAAGCTTATTATTGCACTTGCAGCAAAGAACGTTTGGATGAAATGCGTGATGCGCAAATGAAAGCAGGAGGAAAACCACGCTATGATGGTAAATGCCGTGATTTGAATTTACCCAATTCTGATGATGCTGTGGTTCGATTCCGTAATCCTCAAGAAGGTGAGGTGACTTTTGATGATTATGTGCGTGGTGTTATTACCACTTCAAATAAAGAATTAGATGACTTAATTATTGCTCGACCTGACGGCACGCCAACCTATAATTTTACCGTAGTCATTGATGATATTGACATGAATATTTCGCATGTTATTCGTGGTGATGATCACATTAATAACACGCCAAGACAAATTAATATTTACAAAGCCTTGGGTGCAGACTTGCCACGATTTGCTCATTTGCCGATGATTTTGGGTGATGATGGTGCGCGTTTGTCTAAACGTCATGGTGCAGTAGGGGTGATGGAATACGCTAACAATGGTTATTTGCCCGAAGCGGTACTCAATTATCTGGTGCGTTTGGGTTGGTCTTATGAAGACAAAGAGTTGTTCACCAAAGACGAGATGATTGAATTGTTTGATTTGAAAAAAGTCAATAAAGCACCATCGGCTTTCAACACGTCAAAACTCAATTGGATTAACCAACAATACATTCAACAAGCGGACTCACAACGCTTGGCTGGTTTGCTTAAAAAACGCCTTGATGTTTTGAATGTCAACGTGCCAGAATCAATAGACTTGGTTAAGGTGGTGGATATGTTTAAATCGCGTGCTGTGACCATCAATGAAATGGCGGATTCGGCTTTGTTTTTGTTCAGTGACATTAAAGAGTATGAAGAAAAAGCAGTGAAAAAAGTTTTTAAACAATCCGCAATCAAACCTTTTGAAACCTTAATAAAAAAGATGTCAACCGTCGAAGATTGGGCAAATGCTAACTTGCATGAATTGATTGAAGACACGGTTAATGAGCTTGAAGTTGGCTTTGGCAAAGTAGGCCAGCCACTACGCGTTGCTTTAACAGGCTCTTCATCAGGACCTGCTAATGATGAAATCATGCACGTGCTTGGTCAGAAAGAAAGCATTAAACGCACAGAAAACGCATTGGTGTTTTTACTTGAAAAGCTTAAAGCTCAAGGGTTGATATAAACCCAAATACAGATAGACAAATGATAGAATTTATACTCAATGACAAAATAATAAGAACTAATGCCAATAAATCCATGACACTTGTGGACTTTATTCGTGAAAACAGAAACCTAAAGGGAACAAAAATAGTCTGTCGTGAAGGCGACTGTGGTGCTTGTACGGTAATGGTTGGTGAATTATCTGCTAATCAATCCAGTGTAAAATACCACACGATAACCTCTTGTATATCATCACTGGCAAACGCTCATGGACAACACATCGTCACCGTTGAAGGGTTGAATTTAGCCAATAAACTCAATCAGGTACAACAAAGTTTAAAAGACAATTACGCCTCCCAATGTGGCTTTTGCACCCCTGGGTTTGTGGTAGCGATGGCAAATTATTGTTTGAACGACAATGCGGATAATGAACAACAAATGCTTGATGCAATCAGTGGCAATATTTGCCGATGCACTGGTTATGTTGCCATTATTAATGCGGCTAAGGAGTTGGTGGAAAATTGCAGAGAGCAAGGAAAAAAATACACACTTGAACAGTTAATTAAACACAATTTTATTCCAAAGTATTTTGCCAGTATAAAAAACAACCTTAAAAAGATTCAATCAGATTATCAACGCAGTGGTGAAAAAATTATCGCAGGTGGAACCGACCTTTACGTTCAACAAGCCGATACCTTATTACAAACACCCAATCTCCGTTACATCACTTTAGAGCAAGGACAGCCCATTATTATCGAGAATGATACCTGTTCAATCTCAGGGTTGGCAACGGTTACCGATTTATTTGAGAA
The DNA here is from genome assembly GCA_026988115.1 of Lysobacterales bacterium. Classification (GTDB taxonomy): domain Bacteria; phylum Pseudomonadota; class Gammaproteobacteria; order Xanthomonadales; family Marinicellaceae; genus NORP309. The sequence continues at coordinate 62,319 of JALSLV010000120.1, forward strand.
CCAAGAACTGCAAAACCGCATTCCACACCTGCAAGACTTCTTGCGTTTATTGTCATCCGAGGCAATCCGCAATATGGCAACGGTTGCTGGCAATTTTGTTAATGCATCACCGATTGGTGACATGAGTGCTATTTTCTTGGCATTGGATGCCACTTTATTAATTTCCCATAAAGATAAAAACCGAGAAGTTAAGCTTAAAAACTTCTTTATAGATTACAAAAAAATCGACTTAAAAGAAAATGAGTCTATTGCAAAGTTATGGTTTAAATTGCCCACAAAAAACAGCCACTTTAACTTTGAAAAAGTCTCCAAACGCAAACATTTGGATATTGCCACAGTCAATACTGCGATTCATATTGAAGTCAAGGACAACAAGATAGTCCATTGTGACCTATCTGTTGGAGGAGTTGCTGCTATTCCTAAATTCTTAAACAAAACGGTTGATTTTTTAATCGACAAAGAGATAAACAACGACACAGTTAAACAAGCCATCGACGTGATGAACACCGAAATAACCCCAATCTCCGATGTCCGAGGCACAGCCGAATACAAACGCTTACTCGCCAATCAATTGCTTAAAGCGCATTTTATTAAGCTCTTTCCGAAAAGTATTCTATTTGATGCGACTTAACTACGCAAAGACCGAAAAGAAAATTTTCTGATAGTAATCTAATTCAGAAAATAACAAGGGTAAAAGCGATTAACCACAGAGGACACAGAGTTCACAGAGAAGAAAGGGATAACGTGTTTGTGTATGATTAGTTGGGTAGTTTAAGCACTAAAGTTAGTAAATAAATCACAGATAGAAAGTCCGCGAGGACTTTCGTAAATTGGCTAAAACCAGCAATTAATTATACACGGTGTTGGCATTTCGTTATTTCTTTATTTCAATTCGGTTATTTATTCTTCGGTGAATAATTCCATTTTCAATACTTGAATTTTCTTTATCTGTTTTAAATATTCCTTTAAATCTATAAAGTGTAAATCCTAAATTGTCTTTACTTCTCGGAAATACAATTCGATTTACGCTACTGTTCATTAAACTGTCAAAATGTTCTTTCTGTTTTGATTCAGTTTTGCATTTTTCCGTAATAGTCAAACCATCATCAGATATCCAATTATCCCATTTGTCATTGTTGTAAAATTTTGGAAACCAAATGTTATGATTTTCATATACTTTACTTTTAACATAAGAACGTTGAGAACCATCTTTGTAATTTTGTCCTAAACAGTTACAAGCGTGAGAAATTGTTTTGAACGCAGGATTTTCCTTCGTGTCTAAATATCCTTTTTCTCGATGATATTCAGGGTTAAATTCTTTTCCTAAATCCCAAGGTTCAAAAGTGTTTTCGTCAATATTTTTCGTTCGTAGTGCACTTATTTCATTAATAATATAATCAATTTGTTTATTAATAAAATTGATATCATCAGTTATTTTAACTCGTTCTATTTTGTGATTTGTAGCCTCAATTATATCTGATTCTCTGTTTAAATCCAATTCCTTTTGTTTATTGTGGAATGGTTCATCAATTTCAATATGTAAATTAAATTGAGGAAAAAACATATCTGTTAGAGCGTGTCCATTTGGTCTATTAACAAATTGTTGTGTTGTGAATTTTACGTCTGTTTTATTTATTCCGTGCCAAATTCGAGTGACAACATAATTTTCAAAATTCTTTTTATTAGTCTTTGAAATTTGCTTAATAATATATTCTAATTCTGTCAATTTTAGTTTCGGTTTTTAATGAATGCCAACATCGTAATATATGCAATTGCGTATATCACGGATTAAAAATCATCTATACTACGGAGATTTACTCTGTAAAAGATGTTATTGTACCGACTGAAAAATGAAAGAGTGTCTAATCAATTTTAGCGGATGTATTTATTGTAGCTTATTGGTGGTTTTTGGGCAATGGTTTTTTTGGGCGTTTGTGGTTGCTTTAAGAGGTTGCCGCGTCGCTTATGCTCCTTGCAATGACGTGGTTTTATCTTAGTGGGTAGGAAAGAAAGGGCTATTTACCACAGAGGAGACAGAGGTTGTTAATCACAATCTTTTTTTCCTCTGTGTTCTCTGTGCCCTCTGTGGTTTAAATGTTTTTAATCGTATTGAATGTCTTTTGTCTATACGAGTTTTGAATGAATTTATCGTTCTTTTTTGTTGGCTGAAGCCAACTACCCGTTATGAGTTTTAATGTAGTTGGGTTATAGGTATTAGTCTCTGTGTTCCTTAGCAGTTTTAAATGAAACCATGATACCCGATGAGGTTGCCAGATAGCCTGCACTCAACTTGATTGGGTGTCGCTTATGCTCCTCGCAATGACGTGGTTTTATCTTAGTAGGCTGGAAAGAAAGGGTTGTTAACCACAGAGGACACAGAGTTCACAGAGGTTGTTAATCACAATCTTTTTTTCCTCTGCGTTCTCTGTGCCCTCTGTGGTTAAATGTTTTTAATCGTATTGAATGGCTTTTGTGTATATGAGTTTTGAATGAATTTATCGTTCTTTTTTGTTGACTAAAGCCAACTATCCGTTATGAGTTATGTGGCTGGGTTGTAGGCTTTTACTTCATATTCTTCAGTTTTTTCATGCAGGGCTTGAAAGGAAGAGCTATTAACCACAGAGGACACAGAGTTCACGGAGATTTTTAACAACAACCTTTTTTCCCTGTGTTCTCTGTGCCCTCTGTGGTTAAATGTTTTTAATCGTATTGAATGGCTTTTGTGTATATGAGTTTTAAATGAATTTATCGTTCTTTTTTGTTGACTAAAGCCAACTACCCGTTATGAGTTTTAATTTGGCTTAGTTATAGGTATTAGTCTCTGTGTTCCTTAGCAGTTTTAAATGAAACCATGATACCCGATGAGGTTGCCGCGTCGCTTATGCTCCTCGCAATGACGTGGTTTTATCTTAGTGGGCTGGAAAGAAAGGGCTATTAACCACAGAGGACACTGAGTTCACGGAGGTTGTTAATCACAACCTTTTTTCCTCTGTGTTCTCTGTGGTTAAAATGTTTTTAATTGTATTGAGTGTCTTCTTGCTTCCTGAATACATAGATTTAGACAAAGTAGGTTAGAATGAATAACAGAGGTAATTAGAACTGAAAAAAGTTGATATTTAGGGTTTGTTGCCTTCAAGCAGTGTTTGAACATATTCAACCCATTGGTGTTTTGCTATTGTTTCATCCAGATAAAAATCAGGCATTATGCCTTTACCATCAATTGCCATTTCTGGGATTCGGTGTGATTTTGATAAACTGTAGCCTAATTCAAAATCACCATTGGGCGATTTAACAAAATTCATATTTGACACATCTAACATGCCAACTGTTGTGGTGCCGTATAGTTTGACTTTACGTGATTGTTTGGCAGCCAGTAAAAACTGTTCGCTTGTGCTGGCATTGCCATGATTGATAAGAATGGCGACATTTTCTGGGTATTTATAAACTTTGTTAAGAGTTTTGGTGCTGACAATAGTCTCGTTCAAATCGACAAATTCACCTAAATGTTGATTGAGTTTTTTATAGGACTTTTTGGCCCATTTTTTATCTTTCTTAGACCAATCGGGGTTGTTGATAAAGCCTAGCATACGTTGGTTGTTAAGTTTAGACGATAAAAATTCTACGCCAACAGTTCGGATTGGGTTGGTGTAGATAAGAGGCAAGATTTCAGCATAACTGCTGTCACTGCCGCCGCCATTATTGCGAATATCTATGATGAGATTTTTACTTGAGGTGATTATTTTTTTATTGTCTTTGATGACTATATCTATTTGTTTTTTATTTGCAAAGGCAAAGGAAGGAATACGCAATAAGACAGTTTTATTGGAAAGTTTTTGAAAAACTGCTTGATTGCTTTGCATCAATTTAAGGTATCTTTCCATGGATTTATCATCATCAATAAGTGGAAATACTCTTTTTAAGCTAACGTTGCCAATGGTTAAATACTTATCTTCTAAAAGCTCAATTGTATCGGTTTCAACGGCAGAATGATCGCGCATGTAGAATGTTGCATGGCTAGCATTTTCATTCATTTTTAGTTTGATCTGCCCTTGTGACCAATAATTGTTTTTTGCCTCTAGGATAAATCCCAATAATTGATTGTTTACTTTTTTAATACCGATAGTGTAGGGCGGTGATGACCAGATGCCTTCATACGGTGATAATTTCTTGGTTTTGGTTAAGTGTTTTTTAAATGCTTTTTCATTGGTTTTTAGTGTTTGCCAATCTTTATATTTTGCTTGTAGTTCTTGTTTGCTTGGTTCTGTTGTTTGGCTTTTTGTGTTTTGTTGTGGATTGATAGTGCGAATAGCGATATGACCTTTTCTAAAAAAAGTCAACCATTGGTATAATGCTTGGGTGCATTCTAATGGTTTGTTTATGGCTTTGATTTTTTTAAGAAAGACTTGCTTGTGTTTTTGATAAGATTCTTTGCCTTTTAGAGATAAAACATAGTCAAAACCAGCATAATTTTCTTCAAAGGTCTTTTTGACCCACAAATAATTGTCAAGGCAAGTACTGTCCTGAGCCACAGCGGTAAAGTGGGTTAGTATAAATAAAACGATTAAAGATATTTTAATAGGGTTTCTCAAAAAATTGCAGCGTTAATTATAGCAGGCAATATATATTTTTCAATAATTTCATCACTTTGAAAATGGGCATAGGCTTGGTTGTAAGCTGTGGCGGTGATAACAATAACCACGCCGATGTCTTTGAAAATCATGATTTTATTACCGCCATTCCCGCTGGCATAATAGCTTTCAATTTGTTGATTATTAACACTGTAGGTTTTATTCCAAAGTAAATAGCCATAATATTCATTGTCTCGATTGGGAATAGCCAAGTATTTTGTAAGACTGGATTGTACCCAAGATTCAGGTATTATCTGTTGATCATTAAATCGTCCATTATCCAGATATAATTGCCCCCATCGAGCATTATCTAACGAACTCATTTGGAATCCTCCTGCGGTATTGGGTACATGAGTGGGCGTGTATTGCCACTTGTAGAGTTTGATACCCAGAGGTTTGAGTAGTTTTTTATCTGCGTACTTCTCTAAACCATTAGGCACGTTTTTATTGAGAATATCACCCAAAACAACTGCACCGGCAGTAAAATAATCCCAGTCTTTGCCGATAGTTTTGGTTTTATCCATAGGTAAGTCTAATGCAAATTTAACCCAATCAGAAGTCGGGTACATGTTCTCTTCATTTCCAGCAGAATCAGGATTCATGTCAGAGCCCTCAAAGCCTGAGCTCATGGTTAATAGGCTTTTTAAAGTGACTTGTTCTTTGCTTTTTGAATAGTTTTGATACGCTGTTAAGTCATAAAAATCTTTTAAAGTTTGCTTGTCATTTTTTATATAACCTTCATTAATGGCTATTCCCATGATAGTTGATGCCATGGTTTTGCCCACAGAACGCATATCGTGTAAAGTCTCTCTATCGGCTCCATTAAAGTATTCTTCCAATAGTAATTGTCCGTCTTTAATGACAGTAATACTGGTGATTTTTTTAAAATAATTTTGTGCTATCTTTTTATACAGTTGTTTAATTAATTCTTTATCATACGAAGCATTTGATACTTTCCATTTATCTGTTGCTACTATAGACTGAATGGTTACTAAGGCTTTATCAACTTTCTGTTCCTTGGTCATTAAATTCACTTCACCTTGAGCAATAATGTCACCCACTTTAAATTGCTGATGTTCAATATAAGGACGAACCTCAACTTTAAATTGATGGAAGTCTCCTGCCAACGCTTCTTGTCCACCGCCTCTTTTCATAAACTTTAGCCACATAAATCGTCCCCAATGATCAGGGTTGTTCTTATTGACCAATGGAATGCCATAAACCATAGCAGTATTTTTATAGTCACAAGAGCCCGCCCCAGTTTGTAAGTTATATTGGTAGACTTGTTTATCATCGACAAAGAATGTGAGTTGGAAGTTGCCTTTGTCACACAATTCTCTGGTAGTTAATTGAGGTTCTAATTGACTGAGGTAATAGGTTAATGTTTTGTCCAAAAACATTCTAAAAGCAAAGTCAGTGGTGTTGTTTAACAATACTTGTGAAGGAAAATCTTTTTGCTTGAAATCATCAAAAGCAATCCAATCATTCATAAAAGCAATTTTACCGACGTTATTTTTATGCAGTTCATTCATGTACTCACCTTCATTTAACGACAAAGGTGTTGAGTCTTCTTCACTACAAGAAGCCAGTATAAAAGTAAAAAATAAAAGTGTGAGAATTTTGTTCATGGTTATTCCTAGTTTATTGTATAAATTTAATATCATATGGGTCAAGTGTTATTGTTTGTTCATTTCAATGATTTTTTCTCCAATTTCGCCAAAGTATTCTCGAATAATTTTACCCCAAACTTTGATACCATTTTCTGAATTTACAAAAATTACGATTCCTCTTTTTGATTTGGGCAATAACAAGGCAAGAGTTTTAATGCCGTAATCACTACCTGCGTGTTGCAGTGCAAATTCACCTTGACCAACATCATTAAAAATTTCCCAACCTAAGCCAAAATCAATACCTGGTTTTTCATTGACTTGTTTGCTCATCATTTCTTGGTACAGTTTTTTGGAAAGTCCTGCACCGTCTAATATATGCACCATAAACTTTGAATAATCTTCAATAGTGGTCATTAAATTGGCTGCTGCATTGGCATGTTGGTGTTTTTTAAAGTCTATCGGTTTACCTTGCTCATCATGTTCTTGAGCGTAGCGTTTTACATCCATGTCTTTATCCCAAGTAAAATGGGTATCGTACATTTTTAAAGGGTTAAACAGTAACTCCTGAGCTAATTGTTCAATGGGTTTATTAAATTTATGCTCTAAAGCTTTACGTAAAAATTCAAAACCTTCTCCAGAATACTGGTATTTTGTGCCAGGTTTAAACTCAAATTTAAGGATGTTGTCTTTTTCCAAATAATGCCAATTTGGAAGACCCGTTTGGTGACTTAAGATGATGCGAGGTGTTAACAGTTTAATTTCCTTAGTATCTTTTATATCTGGGTCAACATAGTATTTGTACAAAGGTTCGTCCAGTTTAAGTTTATCAGCATTAATTAATTTAAGTGTGATGAGAGCAACAATTGGTTTGGTTAGTGATGCAACTTTGTAAATGCTGTTGTAGCTGATGGGAGAATCCTGTTTCTTTTCGCCAAATAATCGAATTTGTTGCAGTTTTCCATGATTGATAATGCCAATACCAATGGAGGGAATGTGGTTTTGTTTCAATAAATTGTTAATTCCTAAATCAGTAGTGAATAAATCAATAGGATAATGGTCATTGAGCTTTTCAAATTTTGCATCAATGGGTTTATGGTCATAGCTCAAGATGCGTTTAAGTTTCCATTGACTATCATCCAACACCCAAAGATGGGTAAAACGTGCCACACCAGTTGGGTAGATTTCTTTATCGGGGTCCTTATAATAAAACTCATGAATGCCTTTCTGCATAGCTGCATATAACACGCCGTCTTTATACAGAGGAAATACTTCTAAGCTATCGGCAATTAATACCCGAATGGGTTTATGCTTGGGCGTTGAACAAATATTCTCTTTCATGGATTTTAGAAACATGGCTTTGTCTTGAAAACCACCTTGGTCATGGTAAAACTCTAAATCATCGGTAACAAGATTGTTAGTGTTTTCTAAATGGCACTGGTTAAAACCTTGTTCAAACAACTCTGCATCAAGTTTTTTTAATACCACAAATAAATCATCGGATTGTTTGATTTGTGCTATACCAATAGTGCTTATTAATAACAGAAATAAATAAATTGATTTCATCATTAGTTCTCAGATTAAAATACTTAGAGGTTTTAAGGTAGGGATTTAGATGTTGTTTTAATTATTTAATAAATTAACATCCAATTAGGTTTAACAAAGCATCTAAGTTAATATAGAAAATAATTTGGATTTAAAAATGAACGAAATAAAACACTTGTTCCTGCCCTTTGCCTTATTCACTTTTATTCTCATTGCCGTCATTATTGCCTTACTATTGCTGTATAAATATTTTGATAAGCGTTTAAAAATCAAGGCGATACAAAAAATCATCAAAGACAATAAAGACATTAAACCTGAGCAAATTCAAGCCATTATTTCAGAAAAAAACAACAAGGCAGATGTACGAAAAGGATTTGTTGGTATTGGTTTGTCCATTGCTTTTATCTTTTTTGCATTGATTATGGGAAGCAGTGGTTATGCTCAAGCAAAAGCAAGTCTATTAGGAATGGCGATGTTTCCATTGATGCTGGGTTTGACCTATCTGTATTTTCATTTCATAGAAAATAACAAAAAATAACCAACATAACTAATGACTGATTTTAATCTTTTTAGAGATGAGCAACTGGTGGTGCTTGTGCAATCCACACAAGATACGCATGCTTATTCAGAGTTAGTCAAACGGTACCAAATGAGCTTGTATGCTTTTTTATACCGATACACCGATGAAAAATACCTTGCAGAAGACCTAACCCAAGACACCTTTATCATAGCCTTTGATAAAATTAAACTCTTCACCCAAAAATCCAGTTTTAAGACCTGGTTATTTAGCATAGCCTATCGAGAATTTTTACAAGAAAAGCGTAAAACAGGACGCTTTTATAAGTTCATCAGTAAAATAAAACAAAATACTACCCAACGCTATTTAATGAAAGTTGATGATAGTATCGATCTCAACCATGCCTTAAAACAACTAAGCGATAATCAAAAAGCCGTGTTGTTATTGTGTGATGCCAGTGGCATGTCACACACCGAAGCTGCCGTTACTTTAGATATGCCATTGGGTTCGCTCAAGACCTATATAAAACAAGCCCGCAAGATTATGCAACAACAACTGGAGGACAATCATGATAAATAAGCAAAATAAAATCGAACAATTATTTGCAAGCAAAAATAAAAAAATGGAACAAACTATACAAGACAATTTATTGCGGAAAAACAAACTTAAAGTCAAAGTTAAAGCCTTATCTAAGACAACTGTTATTACACTTGTTGCTTTGATTGGAGCAGTTGTTTTTTCAGTGAGTTTTGCTTGGTTGTTTGTTTAAAAGTTGTAAGCTATACCCAAGATATTCATCTTTATTTAGTTGCGTTTGTTGCACATAATGTTTAGGTACGTATTTTTCTCGTGGCGTACCATTAACATGAAACAGTTTGGCAGTTGACAACCGAAAGCCATATTTTTGGTGTTTAAAACCAAAGCCATTCATCTCACCTGCCAGTCGTTCCATTTCGGTGCCAACGATTTGTGCTCTGCCAATGCCTTCAAAGCCAATGGCTAATCCTTCGCCCATGCTGCCGGTCCAACGACCGACCAAAACAACCACAGGTTTGTTGTAAGTCTTGGCACGAGGGCTGACGTATTCCACCCAGGTTCTGACCACATCGGGATTATGAGCAGCAGTATCAACATACCAGTGTTTTTGGTAGGGTTTGTCTTCGCTGACAAAACGACTCATGATGCCACGAGCAACATACGAATCACCGCCATCAACGGTATTGCGTAAATCAATAATCAGTGCTTTTGTATCGAATAAACCATCAAGGGTTTTATCAAAAGCTCTAACCAAATCATTTTGACCCAAAGAATTATTAATGCGAATAATGCCGATATTACTGACAATCTTTGCAGTGAGCAAGCCCTCATCGTGCTTGATTTTGAGTTTATCCAAATCAAACTCAATGGTTTTTTTGTTGCGAAGTTTTAGGCTTAAAATTCGTGCTTGGTTATAGCGTCCAGCCAAAACCTTATTGGCAAGCCATTGTTTGATTTCAGCCCTATTTTTGTCCTGACATTCAGTAGGGAAGTCATTAATGGTTTTCTCAAAGTCAACACCATTAAATTTTACAATCTCAGCACCGATGATATTCTGGTTTATCGTTTCAAGCTGCGATTGCCACACGCTTGAAATAATAAACTTATTATCTTGCAAACGCGCATAGATTGGTGCATACAAACGGTAAGATGAATTGCGGTTGGTGTTTAAAATCACATGACTATCGTAAAATTCATCCAGTAAAATTTCAAAAAATAACACCGTTTGTTCTTCGGAATTTATGGCATCTATCTTTTGTGAATATTTTTGTTTTATACAATTGAGGTCAATGTTTTTGTCTTTTTGGTAAGCGTAATTGTCCTCGATGTCGGTAAGTATTCCATTTAGATCGGCCTGGATTTGGGGTTTGTTGGGTGGTTGGGCTTGGGTTATGGTGAAAGTGAATAGGGTTAGTGCGATGTATGTTTTCATATTTTGAGATTTAGGTTCAGTTAACGGTTACGTATATGAAACGTAGTGCAGAAATTGGCATTTTCGTTTCGGATAAACACAAGCCGAATTTTTAAATTTTACTAATTATTTTATTTTTCTGAATTTGTCAAATTTAAAAATTTGGCGACTTCATAAAATGCACAAACCTTTGTTTTAGCAATGAATTGCACTATGTTTTATATACAATGTTGGCGGTAGTTTTTCTTTTCCGAAATTTAAATTTCAATGGATTCCAATCTTCTATTTCGGGTTGTTTAATGTTATCACTTAAAAATAAAATTTCTTTTCCATCTCTTATTTCATAAGCAGTATGTTTAAAAGAAAACTCTTTTCTTGAACATTCAGAATATAATTCTTGAATTTCTGGAACATTGTCATATGAAACAATCCATTTTATGTTTTCAATAGCTTTTATTTTATCACTAACGATTCTATGGTTTTCATCTTTGTAATGATTCATATAAAGCGTACTTGCTTTTAAATAATATGGTGGGTCAAAATAAAATACGACATTTTCATTTTCTGATTCATTTTGAATTTTGTCTATTAATTTGACAGCATCTTTTTTATACAGTCTAATGTTTTTTTTGTGTTTTGCTATTTCTTTTATTCGCCTTATTAATTCTGTTTTATTGAATCGACAATCCATTAAGTAATTTCCATTTTGTTTGACTCCTCCCATTACTCCTGCATTAATAATTCCAGAACGATTGGTACGGTTTAAATAGAAAGTTGAAAATCCTAAATCAAGTAAGTTGGAAGATTTCTTATTAGATTGAACTTCTTTTTGCTTTATCCATTCCTCAACGGTTAAATCAGCATTTTCAATTAATTCACATAATTGGTTTGTCTTATTTAACACAGAATGCCAAAAAGCATAAATTGACCTATCTCTATCGTTTATAGTTATTTTATTTACAAAACCTTCTAAAAGTAAAAAAAGAGCTACTGAAGCTCCGCCAGAGTATGGTTCAACATAGTGTCCATTGATATTATTATCTATACAAATTTTTGCAATAAATGCTGATAACTTGTTTTTTCCGCCTGGATACCTTAAAGGTGAATAGAACATAATTATAATTTAGTCGAGTCCAAAGAATTAATTAAATCAGCTTCTTCTTGTAACATAAACTCTAATAAATCTATTAAATTATCACAAAGGGCTTTTGCATTTGCAGGAACGGCCGCAACTCTATAATTGTGGATTATTTGATGCGGATTTTGAATGTCAAAATCTTCAAAAGCTTTTCTAATACCAACATCTGTAATTAACTCTGTAAATTTTATTTTCAGCGTATCAAAATTAGTGTAAGTAAGAGCATTACCTCTTCGGTCTTTAAAAGCTAAATCAAAATGATTTGCAGATTTTATAGGATTTCCATTTGTCTTATTTGTGTTTTCTACAACATATTTTAACGTGCATTCAAGTGTAACTCTGGTTAATGCGGTTTTTGCGTTTGCAAAATTATTTTCGTCCAAGTTATAACATTCATCAATTAACTTTTTTAGTGCTGACGGTATTTGTTTTCTTTTTAATGACGGCTTGTGTTTAACACTATGTCTAGTTGTTGTATTTCCTTGGCTACCACTATTGGTAGTAGTTGATGAATTAGTATTTGTGGTTGTTGCTGGATTGTTTTGGGTTGTATTAGTTGATGTTGACGAATTAGTTGTGTTACTGCCATTTGTCGCATTACTCGTACTTGTTGTTGTGGAATCACTACTTGTTGAATTAGAATCTGACGAAGTATTTTGAGCATTGGTAGTTGCATGTTCTTCAGGTGGAAAACCATAGGGTTTTAATTTTAATAAAAAGTTGTCTGTTCCATTTTTATCAATAGTACGAGAAGTATCTGAATTTGGATTATCAATTAGATAAGGAACAATTGCGTTTATATAAGATTTAAATAAGCTATCGTCTTTTATGAAAGTTTCTCCTGTACGTTTGAAACTATAGCCACATTTTGTTCTTTCTCTAAAAAGTCTCTCAAATATGACTGTCTTTCCCGTTTTGCCTCTACCTTCTCTAACAAGCTTCTTAAAATTTTCTCCTTTTATATTTACTGCTTTATGATAAAAAGTAGCAGTTTTTATAAAGTCTTTTGGGTTTGAGTCAATTTCAGTTAATGATTCTACAGAATTACCTGATGAAAATAATCTATAAATTTCCAATGCTTTAGCAATTCTACCCCATTTTTTAAAAAGACTACTATTATGTTCTAACCTTATTCTTGTTTCTAAATCAGAAAGGTCATTATATTCTAAAACTGGAAGTTCATTAATTTCAAATTTTGGAACTTCTAAACCATATTTATTAGGAAGTTGTAAAGCTTTAACAGCCGAACATCTTCTATTACCATCTTTAACAATGTACTTTCCATCTTCTTTAAAAATCCAAAGAGGTCTGTCTTCATAAAATTCGCCTGCTACTGAAATAGCTTCAGCAACTTCATCTGCTGATTCTGTATATAGCAAATATTCAACAATGTCACTTTCTTTATCACTCCCGTTATAAAGTTCAGCAAATCTTGGATTTTTTTTGTCTAAAACAAGGTCTTCAAGTTTTATGTTTTTTGCAGTATATTTTTTACTCATAATTAGTTGGTCTAAAAAACAAAGATAAATGTTTAAAATTATTAATTGTGTACGGGTTTCCTCAAATTACCGCAAACATCGTAATATACGTAATTGCGTATATCACGGATTAAAAATCATCTATACTACGGAGATTTACTCTGTAAAAGATGTTATTGTACCGACTGAAAAATGAAAGAGTGTCTAATCAATTTTAGCGGATTTATTTATTGTAGCTTATTGGTGGATTTTGGGCAATGGGTTTTTTATCTGTTATTACTAGCGTAGTGATTTTCTTTGGATTACGGTTGCTTTATGAGGTTGCCAGATAGCCTGCACTCAACTTGATTGGGTGTCGCTTAGGCTCCTCGCAATGACGTTGTTTTATCTTAGTGGGCTGGAAAGAAAGGGCTATTAACCACAGAGGACACAGAGTTCACAGAGGTTTTTAACCACAACCTTTTTTCCTCTGTGTTCTCTGTGCCCTCTGTGGTTAAATGTTTTTAATCGACGTTTTTTAGACCATTACAATTTCACTTTTCGGTGGTGAATAATTAATTGTTTTTAGTGCATAATTTTTCAATGCCTTGCAAGAGGCGCATGCTGGGTCTTGAAAAATAGTCTGGGTCAATAAGGATGATGTTATTGTTTTTGATGGCATCAAGGTTTTGCCACTTTTGCCATTGGCTGTCTTCTTGCTTGGCTATGTTGATAATGGTTTGTGGGTTTTTTAGAATAACTGATTCTAAAGTGACGGTAGCCGATTGTTGTTTCAAGTCGTTAAATACATTTATATAACCGCACAATAATGCCGCTTGGCTCATCCAATGTTTGCCTGAAACGGTATATAGGGGTTGGTGGTAAGTTTCGATAAATGCTGTTTGTTGTTTGTGATTTTGTTTTTTAAATTCTAGCAATTTTTGGGTAAATTTGTTTGTGGCTTTTTGTGCTTGCTTTTGGGTGTTTGTTAACTTTGCTATTTGTGTTATGGTTTTTGGAATATCGCTGAGTGTTTTGATTTCTGTTTCTATAATTGTAAGGTTTAAGCTTTTGAGTTTTTCAAGCATCCCAAGAGGTGTTCCGCCTTTCCAGCTGAGGATATAATCGGGTTTAAGAGAAACAATTGTTTCTATATCGAGTTTAAAGGCATCGCCTATTTTCTGCGTGTTTTTAATCTCTGGGGGGAAATCACTGTAAGAGACGACACCCACTAGATTTTTTATGGCACCTGCCGAGACAACTAATTCGGCTAGGTGAGGGGAGAGGGTAATGAGTCTTATGCCATCATTGTCGCTTTGGGTTGTTTTTTGAGAATCACAACCGCTTAGAGTGATAATAAAAGGCAATAAAAAAAGCCAGTTGAGCACTGGCTTTTTAGCGTATCTTTTTGTCATTATCGGTAATCTTCAATTAACTCTTCGAAAGCGTCATCGATTTCACCAGGTGATGACATGAGTTTGGTAAAACCGTGTTTGCCTGTCATGGGTAAATCAGGAAAATGCAGTGCCATGCGGTATTTCATGTGCAAGGCTTCGACTTCTTTGTCATTAACCAACAATTCATAAGCAAAATAGGCTTTTTTGCCAGGGCGTTCAAAGTCAACTACGCTCATTTGGTATTCTTCATCCAAATCTTCTTCGTCATCGTCTTTATCTGTTTTTTTCATTTGCACGCCAAATACTGTCATCTTTGTACCCGGAATGTCTAATTTATAGACCATTGATAAGGCATCTCCCTCAATGTTGAGGCGTTTTTCCACTTCACTGACCGCTTGCTCGTGAGAGTCGTATTCATCGTACTCATAAGGGTCGTCAAAGTAAGGCATGGAAAACATGTAATGGTATTTCTTTAATTTTTTTGCCGTTAAGCCTTTTTCAGATCCAAAGGTTTTGACAAAACCTAAGGCTTGTTTTAATGCATTGTCAACACTTTGCATTGAATTTTTTATCCAATAAGCTTTTTCTAAATAAATTGGGTTGGCATAACTGACTTCTACTTCATCGCCATATTGGCTAATAGCAATACGTAAAGGTGCAATATAACCACCACGTTTAGAACCTGCTGCGGCTTTTAAGGCATCGTCATTTGTGGCGATAACTATAGTGTTATTTCCAAAAGGAGAATATTCACCCACAAGTGTAAAACCAGCATCAGTTAATTTTTGTTTTGTATCATCAATGGTTTGCTGATACCCAGCTTTTTCAACAGATGCTAACACAAAAGGTTGTAAAGTTTGTGCTGCAAATACTAAGTTGGTGAATAAAGCTAATATAAATAATGTATATTTCTTCATGTGTTCATGTCCTCTTTTGTTCATAAAATTATCATTCTAAAGGTAAATCTATTATTTTGTCCATCATTATATTTAGTTTTGCTAATATAGCGATTATTGAATTGAATTCTATAGCAATGATGAAAATTTATTTTTAAGCATGTATAATTCCTAAAATTTTTAAATTGAGGGCAAAATGAAGAAATTAGTAAGTACTTTATTGTTACTGATGTTTGCAACGCAAATATTGGCAGCAGGAGATATTGAAAAAGGCAAATTAACGTCTTATACCTGTACGGGTTGTCATGGTATTAAGTATTATATGAATGTATACCCAACTTACCATGTGCCACGTTTGGGCGGTCAAAACGAAGCTTATATCGTAAGTGCACTTAAGGCATATCGCTCAGGTGAGCGTTCACACCCAACCATGAGAGCTCAAGCGGGCAGTTTATCGGATGATGACATTGCTAATATAGCGGCTTACTTTGCATCATTAAAATAAGAGGTTAAAATGAATAAAATAGTATTAATTATCAGCCTTTTAACGACAGGACTGAGTTTTGCTGGTGGTAACCCAGTAGAAGGGAAGAAAAAAGTAGAGCAAGTTTGTCAGTCATGCCATGGAATGGATGGCTTAGGCATCAATGACACTTACCCTAAATTAGCAGGGCAATTTGCGGATTATCTTGAAAAAGCGTTAACAGATTATAAATCAGGCGAGAGAAAAAACCCAATAATGTCAGGTTTTGCAGCTTCTCTATCCGAGCAAGATATAGAAAATGTTGCCGCTTATTATTCGCGTTTGACTGTTGATAAGTTACATGATTTAAGTATTAAGTAATTTAATAGACTAAGAAATTACTTAAAGGGAGCAGTTGCTCCCTTTTTTACAGGGTACAAAAATGAATTACAGACAATTAGACCTCAACCAATGGTCTCGAAAGAAACAATTTGAATTTTTTAAAAAATACGATAACCCATTTTTTAACATTTGTTCATCACTTGATGTCACAGAACTTTATAAGCTTTGCCAACAAAAGCAATTGTCATTTGCTACGGCTTTATTGTTTGCGTCAATTGATGCCGCAAATAAAGTTAAAGAATTTCGTTATAGGCTAAAAGGTGATGGCGTGGTTGTATACGATTCCATCTATGCAGGCAGTACCATTTTAAATGCTGATGAAACATTTAACTTTTGTTATTTTGATTACGATGGTGATTTTAGTCATTTTAATGCCAATGCAATTCTGCAAATAGAGAACAATAAAAAAGGTGTCGTTGCTTTTGATGGCAGAAATCAAGATTTAGATATTATTCATTTTTCTACTATTCCATGGATTTCATTTACAAGTTTTTCAAATCCCCGAAATTTCAAAACGAATGATTCCATTCCTAAAATCGTTTTTGGTAAGTATTACGAAAAAAAGGGTAGGAAACACGTGCCTATTTCGGTTGAAGTTCATCATGCCTTGATGGATGGGCTGCATCTTGGGCGATACTTAGAAAAGCTTCAAAATCTCTTGAATTATCCCGATTTTATTCGTTAAAATTTTGTTAAATAGCTCATTGTTGTATATAATCAGCGGCTAATATTCATACTCAATGAGGAAAAAATGAAACTTAACAAAAAGCAATTACTTAAAATTAGTATAAGTATGGCGCTGGCAGGCAGTTTTGCTGCACCAGCTGTTTATGCTCAAGATGAAGAACAAAAAGACGATTCAATCTTAGAAGAAGTCATCGTAACCGCTCAAAAAACTGAGCAAAATCTACAAGAAGTTCCCATGTCCGTCACGGCAGTTGATGGCGATATAATGGATGAAATTCGTTCTGGTGGTTCGGACATTCGTTTTATTTCTGGACGTGTGCCAAGTTTGATTGTTGAATCGGATTTTGGTCGTGTTTTTCCTCGTTTTTACATTCGTGGATTAGGAAATACCGATTTTGATTTAAATGCTTCTCAACCCGTTTCATTAATCTATGATGATATCGTGATGGAAAACCCCATGTTAAAAGGCTTTCCTGTCTTTGATATGGATCGTGTAGAAACGCTTCGTGGTCCTCAAGGAACCTTGTTTGGACGTAACACGCCAGCAGGAATTGTTAAATTTGATTCAGTAAAGCCTTCTCAAGATATGGATGGGTATGCCAAAATTGGCTTTGGTTCATTTAGACAGACTTCATTTGAAGGAGCCATTGGTGGTGCATTAAATGATAATTGGTCAGCTCGTGTTTCTTACTTGCACGATCAACGCGCGGATTGGGTTAGAAACGAGCCAGGCTTAGTTGATCCAGGTTTAAACTTGGTAAATGGTCAAGTCAATGGTGATGGCGATTTAGAAGCCTATACCGAAGATGCTTACCGTGTTCAAGTGGCTTATGAAGGCGATACATTTAATGCTTTGTTTAATTTACATGGTCGTGATTTAGATGGAACGGCTCGTGTATTTAGAGCCAATATAATACAGCCAGGCACAAATGATTTTGTTCCCGGATACGATAGACGTGTTGTTTCTTATGACGGTGGTAATGCCCAAAATGTTAAATCCATGGGTTGGAGTGCTAAACTTGAGTGGGATTTAGATAATGACATGACAGTTACTTCTATTACTGGCTATGAGACAGTAGAGGCCTATTCGCGTGGTGATGTGGATGGTGGATACGGTGCTTCATTCCTCCCTTGGATGGGTCCTGGGTTTATTCCTTTTCCAGCACAAACAGCTGATGGAATTCCTGATCATAACCAAACAACACAAGAATTTAGACTTTCGCAAGCCAGTGACAGCATGTTTTGGCAAGCAGGTGTATTCTTTTTTGATGAGCACCTAGAAGTGGAATCATTTAACTATTCAGACTTAACTGATGTACACACAGGTTATGCAAATCAAGTACAAGACACAACAGCTTATGCAGTTTTTGGACAAGCTGATTTTTACTTATCAGATGAAACAACATTAACAATTGGTGGTCGCTGGTCTGATGAATCAAAAGATTATACCGCAGCGGTTCCAATGAATCCATTTGGTAATCCAGTTGCTCCTGCTTCTGTTAGTACGTCTGATGGAAACTTCTCAGGCAACATAAGTATCAGTCATGTCTTGGATGATAATACTAATATCTATGCGCGCTTAGCTCGCGGTTTTAGAGCACCAAGTATTCAAGGGCGAGTGTTATTTGGTGGAGCCATAACAGTAGCGGATTCAGAAACAATACATTCTATTGAAGCAGGATTCAAAAAAGAGTTATGGGATAACCGTGCACGCTTAAACGCTTCGGTATTTTATTACCAAATGAATGACCAACAATTAACAGCGGGTTCAGGCTCGGCTAATGTTAATCAGTTAGTTAATGCCGATAAAACGGTGGGTTATGGTTTTGAATCTGACTTGACGGCTAAATTAGCCCCCAATACTTTGTTGACGCTAGGCTTAAGTTATAACCACACAGAAATCCAAGATGCAAACCTAACGGTTTCTCCTTGTGGCAGTAACTGTACGATTTTAGATCCAAGAGAAGAACCTGACAACGAGGATAACTTAAATGTTCTTATAGGTGGAAATTCTTTACCAAGAGCACCACGTTGGATGTCAAACTTAATCCTTAAGCACATTATCCCATTAGATGGTGGCGATATTGTTCTTTCAACGGATTGGGCATACAGAAGCAGCATTAACTTCTTCTTGTATGAGTCTAAAGAATTTAGAGGCGACCCTTTGCTAGAAGGTGGTTTAAGAATCGCTTATGAAACTGAAAATTGGGCAGCAGGATTCTATGGTAGAAATATCACAGACCAAGACAAGTTAATTGCAGCCATTGATTTCAATAATTTGGAAGGCATTGTTAACGACCCTCGCATTTGGGGTGTAGACTTCCAATACAATTTCTAAAATTTTGGAGATTTAGTTCACTGCATAAATACCAAAAAGAAGTGCTAAGAGCTTTTCCGCAGTAGGTTATCTATTCTCGGACAAGCTCCTAGGTATTTAGAGTGAATAAAAGAGAGCAGGTGGTTTTATTTCGTAAAACCACCTAAGGGAGTATAAAAGGGCACACAGTGCCCTTTTTTTATGGAAAAATTTGGCTCTATGTGAAATACAGTGAGTAATCAAATTTCAATTGTCCACATAAAAAGTAAATCATGTTGTTGAGTTGTTCATTATTTCAATAGGCTACATCCAGTAGATTTTAAAAGAATGTCCCTAATATTTTCCTTTAAAATTTTTAATACCGTAGAAGAAAATAGGACTAAAATTACTGTAAGCGTCAACTAAACAGCGTTATTGATATTTACAATGTTTTAAAATTCCATGGTAGAAGTTTTTCATAATCATCGACAGTTTCGACCAAAGGTAGTTTTTTGAAGATATAACCCAAGTATTCTTG
>JALSLV010000121.1 GCA_026988115.1 Lysobacterales bacterium
TTAAATAGTCTAATAGTGACTCGCTTTAATTCTTTTCTAGCCTCTGGTGTTAGTGTTCTTAAGTCTATATTTTTCATGCTACTATTATAACATAATAGAGCGATATTATCTAGCTAGGTTAATATCATGCATGATAAACCCATTAATAATATGTTATGAGTAAAAAGAATCGAGAAAATAATGGATGACCGAGTAAAAAAGATAGACACGCCTGAAAAGTGTGAAATCTTCGCCAAAAATTGCATTGAACGTGGGCGAGAAGATTTAGCCACGCAAGCAAAACAACGGGCTGTCCAGCTTCGAGCAGAAGCTTATGGCGCACAAACAGAAGCCGAACAAGAAGCTTTAGAAGCAATATATGCTTACGAGGAGGTTCTTACTGCAAAAAATGGTAAAAAAACGCGCGCTGGTAGAACATGGCAAATGATTACTAGGCACGGGATTATTGGTGCGGTTGAGCGTGCAGTAAATCGTCCAGTTGAAACTCAAGGTTACACAGCACTCGTAGAAATGGGGCTTGAAGATTACGCATTTGAAGCTGTAATAATTAGACATCCTGATCTGTTTAGTCCAGAAGCATTACAAATATCACAAGAAAGAATCAATCAATGGAAAAACTCATAACAAATAGCTCCAGCGGACAGTTTAAAGCGTCACTCTTTTTGCATACGCAAAAACGTGCCACTTTAAACTGCCGCTGAGCAAGGCGTTAACTAAAACAAAAACCAAGGGTACTTGTACCAGTCTTTGATAGTCATACCCTAAATAATATTTTTAGGTTAGGTTAATATCGGTGAGGGAGCGATGTACCTTCAGGCTCCTGCCTTAACTCTAGACATCCTGTCTTTCGCCCTTCGGGCTGATCTAAAGATCGTTCAAATTGTTCCTACAATTTAGTCGCCCTTCGGGTGCTAACGCAGTGAAAATCGTTCCAGACGACTTTTCGAACCCTCTTATCGGGTTCTCATACCTCAGATCATCACGATAATTAATTTGAGCCCAAATAGGACTCAATTAAATAATGGCGGTGAGGGAGGGATGTACCTTCAGGCGTCCTGCCTTAACTCCAGACATCCTGTCTTTCGCCCTTCGGGCCGATCTAAAGATCGTTCAAATTGTTCCTACAATTTAGTCGCCCTTCGGGTGCTACGCAGTGAAAATCGTTCCAGACGATTTTTCGAACACTCGAAACGTTTCCGTTTCCACACTTTTACTTCGGACGTCCTGTCCTGCGCCCTTCGGGTCAGCTAAAGCTAATCAATTTGTTCCACACAAATTAGTCAGGCGTGCTTGAGTATCTCTAGTAATGGCGGTGAGAGAGGGATTTGAACCCTCGAAACGTTTCCGTTTACACGCTTTCCAGGCGTGCGCCTTAAGCCGCTCGGCCATCTCACCGTGTTGGGGGCGTGATATTAACTGATTGTTTGTTGCATTTCAAGATTTTCAAATAATATGTGACTATTTACCTATTGTTTCGTTTATCAAGAAGGTATAAAATCGCAAACAAAATTAGTTAAGAGAAAATTTCATGAAATTATATAAAAGTATGGGTTTGGTTTTAGGCGTGGCTTTAGTTGTTGGTTGTTCGGCAAATAATGTTGCAAATCATAAAGTTAACAATAATAAAACAAGCAAACAAGCACAGCAAAACAGCGATAAAATTTTCAGCATGCCGTATGTTATGCGCGATTTGGATAATGGTTTGCGAGTTATTGTATTGAAAACAGATTATCCTGAGGTGGTTTCGGTGCAGATTCCTGTGCAAACAGGTTCACGTAATGAGGTGGAAGCGGGTAAATCTGGTTTTGCACACTTTTTTGAGCACATGATGTTTCATGGAACCAAGAATTACTCTGCAGATACTTATGGTGCGATGCTTAAGGATATTGGTGCTGATCAAAATGCCTATACTACGGATGATTACACCAATTACCACACAACCATCACCAAAGATGGTTTGGAAACTTTGTTAAAACTTGAAGCGGATCGCTTTCAAAATCTTGAATACACTGAAGATGAATTCAAAAATGAAGCCTTAGCAGTGAAGGGTGAGTACTTAAAAAATTCTGCCAATCCTTTTTCTAAATTACGTGAGACTATTCGTGATAACGCTTTTTCAACCCATACTTATAAGCACACAACAATGGGCTTTTTTAGAGATATTGAAAACATGCCTAGTCAATACGAATACTCACATCAGTTTTTTGATCGTTGGTATAGACCTGAATATTCTTCAGTCATAGTTGTGGGTGATGTAGATGTAGATAAAACCTTTGCTTTGGTTGAAAAATACTTTGGATCTTGGCAACGTGGGTCATTTAAGACCAATATTCCAACCGAACCAAAGGCTACAGGGCAGGTATATAAACATGTTAAATGGGACTCTCCAACACAACCATGGTTCACATTAGCTTTTCATGGACCAGCCGATTCTGGAGAGGTGGTTGATAAAGAAGCATTAGATTTATTAACGCAAATATACTTTGGTAGAACTTCTGAGGTTTATCAAGAATTGGTTACCAACAAACAATTAGCAGACCAATTTTATGCCTTTACCCCTTCTAAAAAAGACCCAGGGTTAATTTATTTTGCAGCACGATTAACTGATGCAAAGAATTTTAAACCTGTGAAAGAGGCGATAGTGGCGACAATTGTTAAGGCACGCAGTGAATTGGTAGAAGAATCAAAGCTTAATGATTTGAAGTCAGCCTCGCGTTATGGATTTGCTACGGCATTGGATAATTCTGAAACTATTGCCGATATTATGGCCAGTGTTGTTCAAAGAAATCGTGACCCAGAATTGATTAACAAGCAATTTGCACAATTAAAGAAAGTCACACCAGCGGATGTTAAAATGGTGGCAAATAAATACTTGGTAGATGATGGGCGAGTGATGGTTAGTTTGGCAAAAGCTGATAAGATTGATGGCTTGAATAATGATTTTAATTTGACATCTCTTGTAGAAGTTGCCAATATAGTCCAAGAACCACAATTTAAGGTACTTGATAAAAGAAATCAAAGTCCTATTGTTGATTTAAATTTATTATTCAATACAGGTTCTGCCTATGAAGATAATACAAAAAATGGCGTTGCGGCTTTAACCACTAGTATGCTCACTGACGGTGGCTCAAAATTGCATTCTTCAACTGAAATCAATAAACTCATGCTACCAATGGCTGCAGGATTTTGGAGTCAAACTGATAAAGAAATGATGAGTTTTAGAGGTCGAGTGCATCAGGAAAAAGCCAAAGAATGGTTGAATTTAGTGCTTGAATCCTTATTAAAACCGGGTTTTAGAGAGGATGATTTCAAGCGCCTAAAGCAAGAACAGATTAATGCCATTAAAACCGATTTAAAAGGCAATAATGATGAGGAATTGGGTAAAGAGGTACTTTACAGTGAACTTTATCAAGGGCATCCTTATGAAACAACAAATCTTGGGGGTCTCTCTGAGTTAGAAAGTGTGACTTTGGATGATGTTAAGAGATTTTATCAACAACAATTAACCCAAAAGAACTTAACCATTGGTGTGACTGGTAATTTATCCGATAAGTTATTTTCAGAATTAAAAACACAGTTAAACAAAAACTTAGCGACAGGAACTAAAGCCAATAGCAAAGTTGCTCAAGCACCTACATTATCGGGTCACCCTGTGACTATTGTAGAAAAAGAGACTTTAGCAACGGCAGTGTCATTTGGTTTTCCTATTGACATTACTCGTGCAGATAAAGATTATGTGGCTTTATGGTTAGTGCGTTCTTATTTGGGTGAACACCGCAACTCCAATAGCCACCTTTACAGTGAAATTCGAGAAAAACGTGGTATGAATTATGGTGATTATGCTTATATTGAATATTTTCCACGTGGTATGTATTTGACTCAACCCGATGCCAACTTAGGACGTAGTTCACAAATATTTCAAGTGTGGTTACGCCCATTAAGAACCAATAATGATGCGCATTTTGCCACACGCACAGCCATGTATGAATTGCACCATTTAATTAAACATGGCCTAACGCAAGAACAGTTTGAAAGCACCCGTAACTATTTGGAAAAATACGCTGGTTTATTGGTTAAAAGTCAAGACCGTATCTTGGGATATGCTTTAGACAGTGAATATTATGGCATTCCGCAATGGACAAAATACATTAAAGAAGGGCTTTCAAATTTAACGCTAGATGAAGTCAATCGTGTCATCAAGAAATATTTGCAAGAAGACAATATTCATTATGTTTTTATTACAAAAGATGCCAAAGACATGAAGAAGAGATTGGTGTCAGAACAAATCTCTCCCATGAAATACAACTCAGCAAAGGATGATGCTCTTTTGAAAAAAGATAAATTTTTACAAAAATATCCACTGAATATAAGAGCTAAAGATGTCAAGATTATTCCAGTTGAAAAAGTATTTGAATAATATTTAATGTTTTTGTCGAAAATGGACTAAGATAATCGTTAATAAGGCGTTGGTTATAATAATCTACGCTTTTTTTAATTTAATGAGGAAGAAAACGATGAAATACATGGCTTTAATTTATTCAGCTGAAAATGCCGGCCCACAATATGGAACACCAGAATTCAAGCAGATGTTAGCAGATTACCACTCTGTAACGGAACTGTTTGAAAAAGACGGTGTTTTGATTTCTGGAGATGGATTGCAAGACGTTAATACCGCTACAACAATTAGTGTTCGTAATGGCAAGACAGAAACCATAGATGGTCCTTTTGCAGAAACCAAAGAGCAACTTGGTGGCTACTATTTGTTTGACTGTGATAATCTAGATCAAGTATTGAAATATGCAGCAATGATTCCCACGGTAAAATACGGTAGAGTCGAGGTGCGGCCTTTGATGGAATATTAACCCAAGGAGTGAGATGGGCATTGCTCATCTCACAAGCAAACAACTGTGAACTCATTTAACAGCATTATTAAAAAGGATTGGGGACGAATTATTGCTTTATTGAGCAATTATTTGCACGATTTAGACTTGGCTGAAGATGCCATGCAAGATGCCCTTGAGTCTGCTTTAATTCATTGGCGAAAAAATGGCATCCCAAAAAATCCCCAGGCGTGGTTATTAACTACAGCTAAACATAAAGCGCTGGATAAAATTAGGCGAGCACGTAATTTTGAAAGTAAAAAAAAGGATTACTTAAGGCTACTCCAACTTAATGAATCAAACAATAAAGAAGATTTTTTTATTGCAGATGAGCGTTTGCGGCTTATTTTTACCTGTTGTCACCCCGCTTTGGCGAAGTCTACTTCGGTAGCATTGACATTGAGGTTATTAGGTGGATTAACGACACAAGAAATTGCCTCTGCCTATTTGGTTAGTGCCCAAACTATGGCTCAGCGCATTGTCCGAGGCAAAAGAAAAATTAAAAAAGCGGGCATTTCCTACGTCCTTCCTGAGAAGGATAATTTTCAGTTGCGCCTAGGTCGTGTATTAACTGTCATCTACTTAATCTTTAATGAAGGTTATTGTGCAGCAAATAACACTAAATTGATTCGGCAAAGTTTGTGCGTTGAAGCCATAAGATTGGGGACAATACTGTTAAACTTATGCCCTCAAGAAAGTGAAGTTAAAGGGTTGTTATCATTGTTGTTGCTGCATGATTCTAGGGTAAAGGCTCGATTTAATAGCCAAGGCGATTTTATTTCACTTGAAAAGCAAGACAGATCTCTCTGGAATAAATTACAAATCAAGCAAGGAGCTGAATTATTGAAATCTGCACTTGGGCAAAAAAGTATTGGTAGTTATCAAATACAAGCTGCGATTAGTGCATTGCATTGTCAAGCAAGTTCCTTTAAAAAAACTGACTGGCATCAAATAGTCTTGCTCTATGAAGAATTGCTTAAAATCACCCCTTCATCAATTATAAAACTTAATCAACTGATGGCAAAATCACATATTGCTCCAGCTCAGGATGTTTTAAAAGAGCTCAACGAGTTAGAAGAGCAGCTATTAAAATATCACCCATTTTATGTAGCTAAAGCAGAGTTATTGGTAACACTTAAAAAACCTGATGAAGCCTATCGACAAATAAAAAAAGCTTTAAGATTGTGTCAAAATAGCACCATAAAAAGCCATTTAGAGAGTAAGCTAAAGTTGTTCTATTCAGGCATTGAATAAGTCTATAGAAATTTATTCTTAATTTGTTATAATGAATTCTCTATTGATATGAATTTACCTTATATGATAATTTTCAAACGTTTATTTTTATTTGTTATTGCCCTAGCTATCATTGCTTTTTCAATTGCCATGAGTGGCTTAAATAATCAAGAAGTTGTTTTAGATTTGTATTTCTTTAAATTAGAGTTATCACTTGGGTTTATCGTTGTGGCAACACTTTTTTCAGGACTGTTAGTCGGACTTTTTATTGCTTTGTTTAGTTTTCATATTCCTCTTAAATCTCAGTTAAGAAAACTTAACCGTTCTCACGTACAATTACTGCAACAAAAACGCTTAGAAAACAGCGATGATTGAATTTTTTGCACTTATCTTGGTTGCATTAGTTGGCATTATGGTGGGTATTAATTTCAATAAATACCGCATTCAAAGAGAAAACATCAAACGCCTTGACAGACTCAATCACAGTTATTTTAAAGGCTTGAACTATTTACTTGATGACGATTCGGATAAAGCAATAGATGTCTTTATAGAGTTGGCAAAATCTTCGTCAGAAACCTTTGAGCCACAATTAGCACTCGGCAACCTCTATCGACGCAAAGGAGAAGTGGACAAAGCCATTAAATTACATCAATCTTTGATATCAAAACCGAATTTACCCGAAAAATACCGCACCAAAGCCTTGCTAGCAATGGGTAAAGACTACATGAGCGCAGGGTTGTTGGATAGAGCTGAGGTTTTGTTTACCGAATTGGTTGAAATTGAAGCGTATACGCCAGAGGCCTTGTTTTCTTTGTGTGAAGTCTATCAACAAGAACAAGACTGGGTTGAAGCGATTAATACCGCTGCACGATACGAAAAGGTATCAGGACGGAAAATGCGTAATGAGATTGCTCATTTTAATTGCGAGTTGGCTGAAAAGAGTTTGCAGTCAAAAAATACCAAAAAAGCACAATCCTATTTAAATGCGGCCTTAAGTGTTAACCCAAAATGTGTCAGGGCGAAATTAATAGAGGCGCGTGAATTTAAACAGGCTAAAAAGTGGAAAAAAGCGATAGCTGCCTACCATCAAGCCTTGGAATTTGATGATATTTATGCATCAGAATATTTGCAAGATTTGTCTAATTGTTACCAAAACATAAATAAATGCGATGATTTTAAAAAGTTTTTATTGGAATTTATAAATACTTACCAAGGAATTTCGCCGGTGTTAGTTCTTGCACAGATGATTAAAAAGACAGATGGAATCCAAGCTGCTGAAAAATTTGTTGAAGAACAGCTCATCAATAAACCTTCAGTTCGGGGACTGGATTTGTTGCTAAAGCTGAGTTTGGAAAATTCCAAAAAAGAAGATAAAGAGAGTACAAAGTTTGAAGTGCTTGAACAGTTAGTGAATAAATTGTTGGAAAAAAAGCCCAATCACCGTTGCCGTAAATGCGGTTTTGGAGCAAAAAAAATGCATTGGCAATGCCCCAGTTGTAAATCATGGGGCTCTGTTAAACCAATTTATGGGCTGGAAACAGAATAGTGAATTTTTTTTCAGTTTTACCTCTTTTTGGCTTTGTTTTTACGGTAATTTTAATGGTGATTTACCTTAAACTGAGTCATAAATACCAGTGGTTTGATAAACCGAATGAGGATCGAAAACAACACAGCGTTGCGGTTCCTACTTCTGGGGGAATTGTGTTTATGTTGCCGATTGTATTAGTGACAATCTTTTGTCCTGAATTTTCTCTGTTTTCATCGAATTATTTTACCTTAGCACTTGTGGTGCTTATTGTGGCTGGAGCTTACGATGATTTCAAAAACCTTTCTGTGCGTTTTCGCCTTGTTTTGATTGCAATGGCATCCGCTTTATTGATTACTTCCTTATTTGCTATAGAAACAATTAACTGGTTATTATTAATCGTGTATTTTTTAGGCATTATTTGGTGGATGAACTTATTTAACTTTATGGATGGTGCTAATGGAATGGCGGTGTTACATGCGATTATTGCTCTGTTGGCTTATTTTGTGTTTTTCTTTTTGTTTTCAAATATCAGTTTTCTATACCTTATCTATTTGTTGTTTATTCTGTCTTGTTTAGGTGCTTTTTTATTATTCAATTTTCCTTATGCAAAAGTTTTTATGGGGGATTCTGGAAGTCTATCGTTATCTTTTCTGATTGCTGCGATTGCTTTATATGGCATTGCTCATGGAATATTTAATCAATGGGTAGTCATTTCATTTCATTTGGTTTTTATTGTTGATGCCACATTAACGTTATTGACCCGAATTAAATATAAACACCCAATGACTCAGGCACATAACTTGCACCTGTATCAATCATTAATAGCATCAGGGCAATCGCATGCACAAGTTACAATTTTGTATGCCGGAGCCACAATTGTGATTGCTGCAATTACGCTAGGGATGCGGTATTTGCAGGTGAACCCTTTCATTCAGGCAAGTGTTCTTGTGATTGAAACCTTGTTTTTAAGTATTTATTGGTTTAATTACCACCATAAAACAAAATTTAAACGTTTTATTAGGTAAAATTACGTACATGAATATATTCCATCCAAGAACAACGGTTGTTTTACACGATTTATTTATGACATGGGCTGCATGGATAATAAGTTATGCCATTCGTTACAGTATTTGGCCAGAATCACCTGCCATTGAGTACATCAATGTTGAAATTTTTTTGGTGGTTTTTTTACAAGGAATCATAGCCTATTTCTTTAATCTCTATCGTGGCTTATGGCGTTTTGCCAGTATGCCAGATTTAATTAATATAGCGAAATCTGCCGTGACCGGAACTTTTGTTATTGGCTTTTTATTATTTCTCATCTACCGTGCTGATGGCGTGCCTCGTTCGGTCTTATTGATGTATCCGTTTATTTTGATGGTGCTCTGGGGTGTTCCTCGCATTGCTTATCGAGCGATAAAAGACTTAAGCCTAAAAACAACCAACGATGACAAGCAAAGGGTGTTGCTTGTTGGAGCAGGGCGTCTTGCTGATATGTTTATACGTCATGCCAATGCATCGGGCTTATACGATGTTGTTGGTATTGTTGAAGATAAAGAAAAATTCCAAGGAGCCAATTTACGTGGAGTTAAGGTCATTGGGCGTGTTAGTCGTTTGGATAAATATTGCAAAGATAAACATGTTCAAACCATTGTCATAACGTATGAAAACATAACCCCAGAACAGATGAAGGTTATTGTCGACAAAAATCTCGAGAATCAGTGTAAACTTTTAACCCTGCCCAATTTGGATAAAATGACAGAAAATGGTTTTGAAATTTCTGCATTATTGCCTGTTACCATTGACGATTTACTCGGGCGAGAAAAAGTGGATATCGATTGGTCAAATGTGGCTAAAAAAGTTCAAGGAAAATCAATTCTCATTACAGGCGGCGGTGGCTCTATTGGTTCAGAATTGGCAAGACAACTCGCCAAGTTGGATTTAAAAAGCCTTTGTATTGTCGATCATTCTGAGTTTAATCTCTATCAAATTGACAGAGAAATAAAAGACCAAAACAGTGATTTGATCGTTCAAAGCTTACTGGCAAATGTAACGGATAAAGCACATTTATTCCATGTGTTTTCTCGCATAAAGCCAGATATAGTTTTTCATGCGGCAGCTTATAAACATGTTCCATTATTGGAGCAAATGCCCTGTGAAGGTTTCATTAATAATGTTAAAGGAACTAAAAATATCGTTGATTGTTGTGACCAGTTTAATGCAGAAAGAATGGTACTTGTTTCCACAGACAAGGCAGTCAACCCTTATAGTATTATGGGAGCAACAAAGCGTATAGCAGAAACTTACTGTCAATTTAAAAACAAGCATTCCAAAACGGACTATGTTATCGTTCGTTTTGGCAATGTATTAGGGTCAGCAGGCAGTGTGGTGCCCTTATTCAAAGAACAAATTGCCAAGGGTGGACCTGTTACTGTCACTCACGAAGAAATGACGCGTTATTTCATGACAATAAAAGAAGCGTGCCAGTTGATTGTGCAAGCCATGACTTTGGGTTCAAAAGGTGATATTCATGTTCTTGATATGGGTAGGCCCATTAGTATTATGAGTTTAGCCAATCGCATGATTAGTTTGTCAGGAAAAGTGCCTGGTAAAGACATAAAAGTAACGGTTACAGGCTTACGTCCTGGTGAAAAACTTCATGAGCAACTTTATTATGATGTGGAAAAACTCAATCACACCAGTCATAAAAAGATTTTTCATATTTCATCTTCAATTAAGCGCATTGATGATTTTGAACAATTACTTGATAATGCAATTAAATGTGCAAGCAATTTTGAACAAGAAAAATTAATGAATTGCATTAAGAAATTAGTGCCAGAATTTGTCCATCAAGCGCACCTGAAACTGGTTAACACCAATAAAACTCAACAAACAATAAATTTAATTAAATAAATGAAAAAAATTACTAAAGCGGTCTTCCCAGTCGGCGGCATGGGAACACGATTTTTACCAGCAACCAAATCCATTCCAAAAGAAATGTTACCCATCATTGATAAACCCTTGATTCAGTATGCTGTGGAAGAGGCCATAGAAGCAGGAATTACCACACTCATTTTCATTACCAGTGCCAGTAAACATGCCATTAGTGATCATTTTGATCCAAAACCATTATTGCGTGAGAAATTCTTTAAGGAAGGCAAACAACACTTATTGGATAAATTGCATACAATCCCAAATGAAATCACTCGTGTATTTGTCCCTCAGGGAGAACCTCTGGGTTTGGGTCATGCAGTGTTGCAGGCTAAAGAAATTGTTGGAGACGAATATTTTGCAGTTATTTTAGCCGACGATTTTATTAAACCCAATGGGAATAATGCAACAAGTCAACTAATTAAGGCAGCTATTGAAAAAAACACCAGCATCATCTCGGTTGAACAAGTGGACAACGAGCGTGTTTCACAATACGGGATTGTTGATATAGGAGAAGCGGTTGGTTCTATAAATGAAATTCAAACCATTGTTGAAAAGCCAAAATTAGCCGATGCTCCAAGTAATCTCGGCGTGATAGGGCGTTATGTGTTATCACCCGAAATTTTTGACTTACTTGAAACCACTCAAAGTGATAAAGGTGGAGAGATACAATTAACCGATGCTTTGGCTCAATTGTTGCATAAACCCAAAAACCTCTATGCCGCTACGCTTGATGCAAAGCGATACGATTGTGGACACAAATTAGGTTACGTTCAAGCAACCATAGATTGTGCTTTGGAAGATGTTCAAATAGGCAATAAGGTTTCAAACTTTATCAAGCAGCTGTAAGTTAAAGAATTTTGAGTGTTATTTTTTCGTTAGTTGGTTAATTTTTTCAAGCATTTTATTTTTTAACTTGTCTGCCTTGGATTTTATAAAATTAGTGGATTCATGCTTGATTTTTTGACTCTTCTCAGCAAGGTATCTTTTTGATTTTTCTTTAAGGGTATTGGCTATACGCTCCTCCTCTAATCGTTGCTCTTCCTTAAGTTTTGCCTGCAATTCGGCTTCTCTTTTGGCCTTTAACTCGGCATTGATTTTTAATTGTTGGCGGATTTTTGTGATTTCATCTTCGCTTATGGTTTCTTTATATAAATCTTCGTTTTGACCCAATAAATATTTAGCAATTTGGTCCATCAAGGTTTCATTGATTTCAGATTCTTTTAAAATAATTGTACGCTTTGTGGTTGAACAGACATTTTTATAGGTGATTTTAAATTGTTCGTTATTTTCAAGAATTAAGGCAAAGTGAGAAGAGAATTTATCATTTAATTTAACAGAATATTCATCATTTGATTTCTGTTTAATTGTAGAAATTAAACCGTCTTTCGATAAGCGTGTTTGCAAAACTTCGGCAGAACGCAAATCTTTTCTTTTGATGGCAATGGAATTTTGTAAGTTAGTATAAAATAAAAACTCAAATTTCAATTCTTTGTCGCCTTGCGAACGGTTTATTTCATAGGGACCTGAGATTAAACAGGGTTTTGACAGGTTTAAAAAAACAAAATTAAAATTCATCTCAAAGTTATCATTATCTTGTTGTAAGATGGAAACAAAGTGTTTGAAGTATTTAAAACAGCTTTCCCACAATTCCTTAGGTGTTTTATTCTCAATCTTTTTGTTATTCTTTTTATTGTTTTCTAGTTCTTCTAAAAAATTCATCGTTTTCTGTATTTGTTGGCTTTTGATGCAAATAAACCACGAGCAATCCAATCAGGCATGGCACTGCTTATGGCGGCTATGATTCGATTAATTTTACCATTGACTTTAATGGGTTGATTCTTTTCCACAGCATCAATGCCTTGGCTGACAACCTCCTGAGACGACATCCACATAAATTTAGGCAGTTTTGAGACCATAGAACGCGTGCCATTGGCATCATGAAATTCAGTATAGGTAAAACCAGGGCATAAGGCGGTGACATGAATGCCCTTATCCTTACCCTCTAAATGTAAACTGTGTGAAAAACGGATGACAAATGATTTTGTTGCACCATATAGGGTGTGTCCAGCTGTGGGCGGAGCAAATCCGGCTAAGGATGCCACATTAATAATGCGACCGTACTTGTTTTTTAACATATTTGGGTAAAACAGGTGGCATAATTCTACTAAAGAGTTAAGCATGACTTGCAAAGAGTCATGGTGTGTCTTCCATTTGTTTTTTTCAAAATCACCAGGGACTCCATAACCTGCATTATTAATCAACATTGCAATCTCTAGTTTGTTTTCTTGGCAAAATTCAAAGAGATTTTTTGGAATACTTGCGTCACTTAAGTCGGCTGCAAAAGTGCGAACATCAACACCAAATTTTTGCATCAGTTTTGCAGATAGCTTAGTCAGTTTTTCTTCTCTGCGAGCAATAAGTAGTAAATTCCAGCCTTTGTTTGCCAATTGCTGAGCAAATTCTTTACCAATTCCTGCTGAAGCTCCCGTAATGAGTGCGTATCTTTTCATGTAAATTGTAAAATTTTATATCGTAATTTACCATTATTGCATAAAATCGGATTCCATGGGATATGAAGATAATAAAAACAGCAAAGATACTTTGTTTGAACAACCGTTTGAATCGGTTAAATCTTTTGCTTTTGACCAACAAGTCACCGATGTTTTTGCGGATATGATTCAGCGGTCGGTACCAGGATATGATGCTATATTAAAGTCAATTGCCATGTATTGTATGCAATACGCAAAAGCAGGGAGCAATATCTATGATTTGGGTTGTTCCCTTGGTGCGGTGGCAATTACGGCAGCGCAAGCGACAAAATCCATAGATTGCTCGGTTATTGCTGTAGATACATCTGCTCCGATGGTCAAAAATTGTCAGCAAATAATTAATAAAAAACAGCTGAATAATAAAATTGATTTGCAATTAAACGACATAACACAAATTGACATTGTTAATGCCAGTGTTGTGGTGAGTAATTTTACCTTGCAGTTTATTCCCAAGGAAAACCGATTAAAAGTGGTTGAAAATATTTATAACGGCTTGAACTCAGGTGGAGTTTTTATTTTATCTGAAAAATTTAAAGGTCAAGAACAGGACGATAAATTTCTCATTAATCATTACCATGCTTATAAAAAACTCAATGGGTATTCCAACAAAGAGATTCAAGCCAAACGGCAAGCACTAAAAGATGTGTTGATTCCTGATTCTATTCAAGAGATACAAAATCGTTTAAATTCAGTTGGTTTCACTCAAGTTCACAAGTGGTTTCAATGTTTTAATTTCGCCTCATTTATTGCCATCAAAGACTAATGTTAGCTTTATATAAACCGTTTTGGAAAAAATTACAGGAGTTGGATTTCTCTGAAAAAGAAATCTCTGGTTTGCAACGCCTAACGCAAGATAAGCTCAGAAACCCAAAGCAGGGCGATTACCCTCGATGGCGAGAAGCCTTAAGAAGCCTGCCTGAAGTTGAGGTTTCTGCTGTAGATTATTCTTGCCACGCTATACGCTGTGAGGGTAAAAATGTGGAACACGGTTTGATTGATTCTTGTTATAAAGGCTTGATGCCTTGGCGTAAAGGCCCGTTTGATATGTTTGGTTGCTTTATTGATTCAGAATGGCAATCGTGGATGAAGTGGAATCGTATCCAACAAAAATTGCCAGCACTTGAAAATAAACTCATCTTAGATGTGGGTTGTGGTAATGGCTATTATCTGTTTCGAATGAAAGCACACAAGCCATTGTTATTAATGGGTATTGATCCAGGCTTGTTGCAAATTATGCAGTTTTGGAGTGTTGAAAAATACACGAAAAGTGCTGCAGCGATTTTGCCTTTAACTTTGGAAAATCTTCCAACAAAGCTATGCCATTTTGATGTGGTGTTTTCAATGGGGGTTTTATACCATAGGAAATCGCCCATTCATCACATTATGGAATTAGCAGATACCATCAAACAAGGAGGGCACTTAGTTCTTGAAACATTAGTTGTTGAGGGCGATGAAATGACCTGTTTGTTACCACAAGGGCGTTATGCACAGATGAGGAATGTTTGGTTTTTACCCTCTGTTGCGATGTTGAGAGTTATGCTTGAACGCAATGGTTTTACGGGTGTTGAATGTATCGATGTTACCCAAACCACAACAAAAGAACAACGGTCAACCAAATGGATGAAATTCCATTCTTTAACAAATTTTCTTAACCAAGATAAGACGAAAACCATAGAAGGCTACGCTTTGCCCTTGCGTGTAACTTTGATTGCAACAAAAAAATAGTTAAGAAATTAACTAGATAAATCTTAGTATTGGGTGTATTCTAGGTATAGCCGATAACTAATAATAATATGCGCTATTTAAATGTTTTACTAATTGTATTGATTTACTGTGAATCTCTCTTGGCACAGGGTGACGGTAAGCAGCAGCCTGTGTTAGTTAAAATTGGCATCACTCATGCGCCTCCTTTAATCTATTTGTCCTCTGATTTACAACACTCTGGTATGTTGATTGACTTCTTAAATGCCATTGCAAAGGAAGAAAATTGGAAGATTCAATGGGTTAGTGGCTCATGGGCTGAGGTTTATGATAAAGCAAAAAATGGTCAATTAGATGTCTTAACTTATATTGCTTACTCACTTGAGCGAACGCAATATTTTAAATTTTCTCATGAAAGTTTTATAACGGGTTGGGGACAGGTTTATACCGCTAAAAATTCAAATTTAATCAATATTCTTGATTTTAATAATAAAAAAGTGGCTCTCGTTACTGATGATATACATGGTTTTGGGTTCAAAGACTTGTGTAGTAAATTTAATGTGAATTGTCGTGTTGAATATGTGGATAATTATGACAGTGCTTTTAAGTTGTTGGAAAAAAATAATGTTGATGGTGTTGTTAGTGGAAGTACAGTAGGATTCACTTATGAAAACAAATTTAATATTAAAAGAACATCCATTATGTATCGCCCAACAGATTCATTATTTGCATCTGCTAAACACTTAAAAAATGATTATCTTATTACTATTGATAAATACTTATCCGATTGGAAAACAGATGCAAATTCTCCTTATGCCTTAAGTAAAATCAAATGGTTAGGCACCCATGAAGTAACAAGAAT
The DNA here is from genome assembly GCA_026988115.1 of Lysobacterales bacterium. Lineage (GTDB taxonomy): Bacteria > Pseudomonadota > Gammaproteobacteria > Xanthomonadales > Marinicellaceae > NORP309. Next base: position 15,688 of record JALSLV010000121.1, read on the forward strand.
ACCCATGTGGCTATATGGCCTCGTAATATTTATCGTAGTCTTGTTAATTATGGCATTTTTTTTGGTTAGGTTATTGAGAAAAAAAATTAAGGAACAAATTAAAAAGCACATTAATCAAACCAAGCAACTAAATCAAATCATCAATTTGGTTCCTCACATGATTTATGTTGTCAATAATCAAGGCAATGTTGTTTTGGTTAATAAGTTTGCCTCTAAACACTTTGGAATTCCAGATTCAGTCAGCACCACAACACATGATATTTTAGAAAAAGTGCCTAATTACCACAGTTTGTTCGAAGGAGATAATGAGTTACTTAAAAATAATGTTGGTGTTATTAACAAAGAAATAACAACCCGCAACCACAATAATAAAAAAATTACTTTCAATATTTCTAAAGTTCGGTTTGAAACTTTAAATAAGTCACCCTCTATATTGACGGTTGGTGTTGATGTAACAGAGGAAAGATTTTATCAGAGAAAATAAAAAATCTTGCGCAACACGATGAGTTAACAGGTTTGCCCAATAGGCTTTTACTGAAACAAAGTATCGATGCAGCATTAGAGAATACGGCTTTAGATGGCTTTATCGGAGCTGTTTTATTTATTGATTTAGATTCTTTTAAAAATGTAAATGATTCTCTTGGTCATGCCGCAGGTGATGAACTTTTGAAAATAGTCTGTTCTCGATTAACAAAACTTACAAAAGAGCCTGACTTAGTAGCCAGAATTGGAGGGGATGAATTTATTATTCAGTTAAAGGATATTTCCACTGAAATGTCAGAGGCTTTGCAAATAATCCAATCAGTTACAGAGTCTGTATTGAAAACAATTTCAAAAAAAATTACTATTGAGCAAAGTGATTTTTATATTTCAGCAAGTATTGGTATTGTTTTATACCCAAATAATGCAGACTCTTTCAAGTTATTAATGAAAAGAGCCGATATAGCGATGTATCAGGCAAAATCTCATGGAAAAAATTGCTCGGTTGTATTTAAGCAACAAATGGAAAATGTCATACTAGAGAAACATAAAATGATTTCTAACCTCTATAAAGCATTAGAAAAAAGTGAGTTTATTCTTGATTACCAACCTCAAATAAATGGAAAAAACAACCAGTTAGTTGGTTTAGAGGCATTGGTGAGGTGGAGAAGTCCTAATGGACAAACAATACAGCCTAATGAGTTTATAACAATAGCGGAAGAATCGGGCCTTATAATTCCAATTGGTTATTGGGTTATTGATGCTGTATGTATACAAATTAAATCATGGATTAGTCACTTTCCAATATTGCCGTATATTACAATAAATGTTTCTGTGCTACAAATCCAGGATGTTGATTTTGTGAAAAATTTGTCACAGAAATTAAAACTATATGACATACCGGCTCATTTAATTGAGCTTGAAGTAACCGAAAGTATAATGATTACAGAAATTGACGAAACAGTTAAGACTTTGAAAAAACTAAAAACTTTAGGTGTGAAATTATCCATTGATGATTTCGGCACAGGATATTCTTCTTTAAATTATTTGAAAAAGTTGCCACTTGATAAATTAAAAATTGATTATTCTTTTGTTAAAGATATTACCATAGATATAGAAACAAAAACAATTGTTAAGGCAATCATTGCCATGACAAAAGAGCTGGATTTGGAAGTTATTGCTGAAGGAGTTGAAAATGAAGAGCAAGTTCAGTTACTAATGCAAATGGGCTGCAATAACTTCCAAGGATTCTATTATGATAAACCCAATTCACCCGCTTATATTGAGAAAAATTACTTTAAAAAGTAAATTCTTGTTTAACTTGAGCAAAACAAGCCAACGCTTTGTCCAAATCTTCACGCGAATGGGCTGCAGATATCTGCAATCTAATTCGAGCCTTATCTTTAGGAACGACAGGGAAACTAAAACCAATACAATAAATACCAAGTTCAAGTAATCTATCTGCCATGTTTTTTGCTAATTTAGCGTCGTATAACATGATAGGGACTATTGAATGAACTTTGCCACTGACATCAAAACCTAGTTTGACAACTTCTTCCCTAAAATACTTTGTATTTTCATTCAGTTTATTACGTAGTTCATTGGAGTTATTGAGTAACTCAAAAACTTTAATGCCAGCAGCGACTAATGGAGGTGGTAAAGTGTTAGAAAACAAATAAGGACGAGAACGTTGGCGTAACAAATCGATGATTTCTTTTTTTCCCGAAGTAAATCCACCCGAACCTCCACCAAGTGCCTTACCTAATGTTGATGTAAAGATGTCAATTTTATCTAGTACACCACATAATTCAGCAGAACCACGACCAGTGGGTCCAGTGAAACCTGTAGCATGGGAATCATCAACCATTATCATGGCATCGTACTTTTCTGCTAAATCGACAATTTCATCTAATTTAGCGATGGTTCCATCCATGCTGAAAACTCCATCTGTAACGATTAAGCGAATAGTGGCATCTTGTGCATCTTGTAAACATTGTTCAAGGTTGCCCATATCACTATTTTTATAACGAAATCGTTTGGCTTTACACAAACGCACGCCATCAATAATCGAAGCATGATTGAGTTCATCGCTGATTATGGCATCATCAGCGGATAGAATTGTCTCAAACAAACCGCCATTGGCATCAAAGCAAGAAGAGTATAAAATAGTGTCTTGCGTCCCTAAGAAATCACTAATAGAATTTTCCAATTCTTTATGTAAATCTTGCGTTCCACAAATGAATCGCACCGAAGCCATACCAAAACCATGTGTTTGTAAGGCATTTGTTGCGGCTTGGATTATCTCTTTATTATCTGCCAAGCCTAAATAGTTATTGGCACAAAAATTTATAACGCTTTTACCATTTGGTAAAGTTATGTGAGCAGATTGCGGGCTAGTGATGATTCGTTCATCTTTATAAAGACCTGCTTCTTTGATTTCTCGCAGGGTGTTTTGAAATTGTTGTTTGGTTTTATTGTTCATTGGATTAGGTTACTGAGTATGGATTTTTGCAAATGCTTATTTTAGCAAAGTTACCAATAAATTCCTTTAATTTTCACAAGAAGAACAAAAAGTATACCTCTTATAAAATTAGGGTATAATACCTCTAATTCAAATTATTATTTAAAATGAAAAACAGTTCCAAATATTTACTGGTCTCTATTGTCACTTTTCTTGTAGGTTATGCATTTCTAAGACAGGCTTACATTGATACAGCAGACTTGCCTTTCGCACAAGAAATAGTTTTACTGGTGTTAGGTACTATTGCAACCATTGCGATTACTGCGGCATTATTAAATAAGCAAAGCGAAGTGGAACTAGAGAAAGAACAAAGAGTTAAGATTTTTGATTTGAAATCAGAAACCTATTTTGGTTTAATTGACTTTATTGAGCAAGTCATCATTCAAGGAGAAATTAATCCTAAAGATTTAATAAAGTTGGAATTCCTAACCCACAAAATATCCACCATAGCCAACCCTGCTGTTTTGGAAGAATATTCCAATTTTATTCAAGTTGTTAAAGACAGTTCAAAAGACAAAAAAATCAGTGCATTAGAATCGGATGAATTGTCTTTAAGTTTGGCGAGATTATGTGGAACCATTCGCTATGATTTAATCGCAAATGATTCAAATTGTTCATTGGATATACAACAACTCATTGAAAGCAATATCGATAAAATATAGCCTAGGAGCTTGTCCGAGAGTAGGCGGAAAATAGCACAAATATGGCTTTAATGTAATAGATTATCTGTTCTCGGAAAAGCTTCTAGTTACCACTTACAAACAACTTTCCCGCATTGACCTGATTGCATTAAATCAAAGCCTTTTTGGAAATCGTCAATGCCTATTGTGTGGGAATGGGCTTTGGATAAATCAAAGCCTGTGCGCAACATTTGTGTCATTTTGTACCACGTTTCAAACATTCTTCGCCCATAAATTCCTTTAACTTCAAGGCCCTTGAATATAATATCATCCCAGTCTATTTGGGTCGAACGTGGCAGAATGCCGAGTAAGGCAAGTTTGCCGCCGTGATACATGGACTTGAGCATGTCATTAAAAGCATGAGGATTGCCTGACATTTCTAAGCCAACATCAAATCCAGTTATGTTGAGTTCATCCATAACATCACGCAAGCGTTCCTGAGTGACGTTGATGGTTCGATCGGCTCCAATATCTTTTGCTAACTTTAAACGGTAATCATTGATGTCGGTAATAACAACATTACGAGCACCCACGTGTTTGCAAATACCTGCAGCAATAATACCAATGGGGCCAGCACCTGTAATAAGGACATCTTCACCAATAACATCATAAGCCAAAGCACAATGAGTTGCATTGCCATAGGGATCAAAAAAAGAAGCCAACTCGGATGGGATTTCATCATGAATGGGCCATAAGTTTTTAGCTGGAACCGAAATGTATTCTGCAAATGCACCATCACGATTAACACCAATTCCAATAGTGTTTGGACACAAATGTTGTGTGCCGGCACGGCAATTTCGACAAACGCCACAGGTGATATGTCCTTCAGCACTGACGCGTTTGCCAATTTCATAACCGGTTACTTCACTGCCAAGTTCAACAATTTTACCAACAAATTCATGGCCAATTGTCATGGGTGGTTTTATGGTTTTTTGAGACCAATCATCCCAATTGTAAATGTGTAAATCTGTTCCACAAATAGCGGTCATTTCGACCTTAATCAGAACGTCATTGTGACCAACAGTTGGCATGGCTACATCTTCCATCCAAATGCCTTGTTTGGGGTATTTTTTAACGAGTGCTTTCACGTAATATTGCAATTGATAAGAAAAAAAAGATTATAACACTTAACACAGCTAGGATTAAATGTTCTGTTCTGTTTTTATTGGCGATAAGATATTTTCTTGGTTTGCTAGGCGTGCTAAGGGGGTGTGCTATAATTGTGTTTTCACTATTGGGATTTAGGTAATATGATAAAAATATTTGCAATCCTTCTCTTTTTTGCGACAAGTACTCATGCCAAAGACAGTCAATGTTTTGGTACAACTTCACTGGGTCGAATCGACAACTCAGTACAATTACCAATAAAAGGTGATAATTTCGTTATTTATAATGCTTTGGGTAATTTTCTTGGACGTAACTACGTTCACTCAAAAGTGTATAATGTTGTGATTAATAGTTATAAACAATTGGCTCAATCAAATCCAAAGCTTAAGTTTAAATACGGTGAAACAGGTTGGAAAAATGGTGGAGATTTTAAACCCCATAAAACCCATCAAAATGGTTTGTCTGTGGACTTTATGGTGCCTGTGACTGGTAAAAATGGACGATCAGTATATTATGCAACGGATTTATCAAACCAATTTGGATATGGAATTGAGTTTAATGGCAATGGAAAATATAAAGACTACAGCATAGATTTTGAAGTCATAGCCCTGCATTTAGTGCAATTACATAAAGACTCATTAAAGCAAGGCATTGGTATTTTTCGCGTTATTTTTTCGCCAGAATTCCATTCAAAACTTTACCAAACAACACAAGGTAAATACCTGCAAAAGAATCTAAAATTTATGAAACATAAAGCATGGGTTCGGCATGATGAACATTACCATGTAGATTTTAAGGTTAAATGTAAAAATTAATGTAAATCTGTTTTGATGGGAGTATAATTTCAGCCTGAATTTTACACTATTTTAGGGGACAAAAATGTTTGGTTTATCAACCGAAACTCACAAGAAACACATTCAATCTGTTAAAAGACACATTAAAAAAATCGATTCATCGACTCTTCTTCCACTCTATTTAAAAACGACGGAATTATTTTTTGGTGGAATGTCTGGAGAAGAGATTCAACTGCATTCCAACCAGCATTGGGCTCATGTCATTATTGATTTTGTTAAATCCATAAAGAAAATGCCAAAAAATTCTTCGGTAATTCGGGTATTTAATCCACAACTCAAAGCCTGTGGTTATGAAAATAATCACACGGTCATACAGGTCAGTTGTAAAGACATGCCTTTTTTAGTAGATTCTATAGCCCTAGCATTCACAAAGTTAGGACTTGAAATGGAATTGATGACACATCCAGTGGCTCAAGTGACTCGTTCTAATGCTGGCATCATTAAAGAGCTTGATAAATCATCTGATTCAAAAGAATCATGGATGCATATAGAAACGCATAAAATTATTGATGAAGGTTTATTACAAGACTTGCAAGAAGAATTGGTTTTAGTAATTGATAAGGTTTCTGCGTGTGTTGGTGACTGGAAAGAAATGTTAGCTATGACGAACGAAGCCAAAAGTTCAATAAATGAATTTGATAACAAAACAACCTACAATAAACAATTAAAGTTTGTTGAGTGGTTGCTAGATGATAATTTTACTTTTTTGGGTTACCAGTTCTATAAAATTAATTCCGGTGATAAATCTAAGTCTTTTAGTGCACAAAAACAATCCGCTTTAGGCCTGTTTAAATCAAATAAATATTTAACAGATGTGGATTCTTTGGTCGATAAACAATACCAAGTAAGTAAGCAATCTGATCTACTGATTATTACTAAACTTAATGCACGACCTCGAATTCATCGGGAAGGAACGCTTGATTATATTGGAATTGTTGTGGTTGATGATAAAGGTAAGGTCATGGGTGAGCACAGGTTCGTTGGACTCCTTACATCCGCTGCTATTAATACTCGTCCTTGGGATATACCCTATATTAATGAAAAAGTAAAAGGCGTAATCAAACGCTTTAAATTTGAAAAAAGCAGTCATACTGGTAAGCACATTATTCACATCATTGAAACCTTGCCGCGTGATGAACTCATGCAATCCAGCAGTGATGAATTGTTTAATACCATTTATTCAATATTAACTATTGCAGAGCGTCAAAAATCAAACGTCACTTTCAGGCAAGATAAATTTAAACGTTTTTATGCCTTTTTGGTGCATATTCCACGAGATAAATTCAATACTCAAGTGCGTGAAACAATTCAAGATATTTTAGCTACCGAAGTCAATGGAACACACATTGAATTTCAAGTAAGAATTGAAGAAACCAATTTAACCCGTTTATATGTAACGGTTTATTCAGAAGAATTGCATGAACTTGATACGGATTCAATCGAAGATAAAATATCGCAGGCATTACGTTCGTGGCAAGATGAGCTGGAAGAAATTTTAATTGAAAAACATGGCGAGGAATATGGCTACCAACTGAGCAAAAAATACGCCAACAGCTTTCCAATGGCGTATATTGAAGATGTTTCGCCTAATGTGGCTGTCTATGATGTCGAAAATGCAGCAAAACTAAGTGACAATGATGGCTTGGAGTTAAGTTTGTATCGTCCCAAAGACATCAGCCGTAATATATTTAGATTTAAAATATTCAGGTGCGAAAACACCATCCCTTTAAGTGAAGTTTTACCGGTATTAGAAAACTTGGGATTATTGGTTGTACGTGAACGCCCTTATAAGGTCTCACTTGACAATGATAAGCAGTTTTGGATTCAGGATTTTGACTTATCGTTAGAGCGTGGAAAAGAGCTGGAATTAGATTTAGTCAAAGATCGATTTAAAGAGGCATTCAAAGAAATTGTTAATGGTGTTGTGGATAATGATGGCTTTAATAAGCTCTTGATATTGGGTGGTTTATCTTCACGTCAAATTATTATTTTACGAGCGATAAGCAAATATTTAAAACAAACAAACCTGCCATTTTCACAGGATTATATTGAGAAAGCCTTAATTGCACAGTCACATATTTCACGGTGGTTGATTGAATTATTTAGAGTGCGTTTTGCCATCTTTTTAGAAGATTTAAGCACAAGAGAACACAAACAATATTTGCTACAATTCAAAGGCAAGTTTGATACCCAATTAAAACACTTGGGTTTAAGCCTAACCGAACATCAGAAAAATGCCTTAGATGAATATTTTGGAGCCGCTAAATTTAACCGTAAACGCCAAGAGAAAAAAGCATTGAAAGTGATTAATGCCTTATTGGATTCTGTCAGTTCTCAGGATGAAGACAATATCATAAGGGCTTACAGTGAAGTTGTTTTGGCAATGCTTCGCACTAATTTTTATCAAAAAAATGGTGAGGGTGACTTTAAAGAATACGTTAGTTTTAAACTTAAATCCTCAAAAGTACCACAAATGCCAAAACCAGTTCCATTTAGAGAAATTTTTGCCTATTCTCCCCGTTTTGAAGCGGTTCATTTGCGTATGGGTGAAGTGGCTCGTGGTGGTTTACGTTGGTCAGATCGGTACCAAGATTTTAGAACGGAAGTTTTGGGTTTAATGAAAGCACAAAATGTTAAAAACTCTATTATTGTACCTGTGGGATCAAAGGGCGGATTTGTTTGCAAACAACTGCCAACAAATGGTGATAGAGATGCCTTTATGAAAGAGGGTATTGCTTGTTATCAAAACTTTATACGCAGTATGTTAGATCTAACAGACAATATCGTTGCCGGAAAAATTGTTCACCCACACAACGTTATTCGTTACGATAAAGATGATCCTTATTTAGTTGTTGCTGCCGATAAAGGTACAGCGACATTCTCGGATATTGCCAATGGGATATCAGCAGATTACGGACACTGGCTAGGTGATGCATTTGCCTCAGGTGGTTCGGTAGGGTATGACCACAAAGCCATGGGGATTACTGCAAAAGGAGCATGGGAATCTGTCAAACGCCACTTTAGAGAGCTTGGAATTGATTGCCAAAGCGAAGATTTTAGTGTTGTTGGTATTGGCGACATGATGGGGGATGTATTTGGTAACGGTATGTTGTTATCTAAGCATATTTGCCTCAAAGCGGCATTTAATCACATGCATATTTTCCTTGACCCAAACCCTGACTCTGCTAAAACATGGAAAGAACGTCAGCGTTTATTTGATTTGCCACGTTCAAGTTGGGAAGATTACAACAAAAAACTTATCTCTAAAGGGGGTGGAATATTCTCACGTTTTGATAAGTCAATTCCATTATCTCCTGAGGTCAAAAAAGCATTTGGCATCAGTGTCGATGAGATGTCGCCTCAACATTTGATTCGAACATTATTAAAATCAAAAGTTGATTTATTATGGAACGGTGGTATAGGAACTTATGTAAAAGCAGCCTCAGAAACGCACGAACAGGTTGGTGACAGTGCTAACAATTCATTAAGAGTTAACGGAAAAGAACTTCGTTGCAGCGTAATAGGCGAGGGTGGTAACCTAGGTTGTACCCAACTTGGGCGTATAGAATACGCTCAACGTGGTGGGAAAATTAATACAGACTTTATTGATAATTCAGCAGGTGTTGATTGTTCAGATCACGAAGTAAATATCAAAATATTAGTTCAGCAAATGATGGAAGCAGGCAAGTACAACGCTAAAACACGCGTCAAATTACTTGAATCCATGACCGATAATGTCGGTGAGCTTGTATTAAGAAATAATTATTCTCAAACTCAAACACTCAGTATGATGGAATACCATTCCAGACAAAGACTCGGTGCTAAAGCACATTTGATTAAAGTGCTAGAAAAACGTGGTTTGTTGGATAGAGAGATTGAATTTTTGCCAACTAACCAGGAGTTGAAACAACGTCAAATTGAAGGCAAAGGTTTATCTCGCCCTGAGTTGTGTGTGCTGTTAAGCTATTCTAAGCTTGCTTTGTTTGAAGATTTACTCAAATCAGATGCAATAGAAGATGAATATTTTATTGCAACTTTACGTGAATACTTTCCAGCTAAATTACAAAAAACAGACATTAACTTTTTATTAGGTCACCGTTTGCACCGTGAAATAGTGGGTACCGTTTTGACCAGTCAAATTATTGACCGCATGGGTGCAACCTTTATGCAGCGTGCCAATGAAGATACTGGAGCAACTGTGGGTGCCATTGCAAAAGCTTATGTGGTGGCTAGTGAGTTGTTTGGTGCTGAAGAAATTTGGAAAGAAATTGAAAGTTTGGATTTGGTAGTTAAACCCAACCACCAAATTGAAGGAGGATTAATCGTATGGAATCACATGCGACAAGCCGTGCGTTGGCTTTTGAACAAATATGGGCATAACTTTGAAATTACTGCCGTTATTAAAGAACTCAAAGGCGATGTCAATAAATTTATTACGCATTTGGATAAAGTGTTGCCGCAAAAAGATTTGAAGTCATTGCATAAAACGCAAGATATGTTGGTTGCTTATAAATATCCAAAAGAATTGTCAGAACGTTTATCAGCAATTGCTTTCTCATTTGCTACTCTGGATGTTGTTGAAATTGCAAAAAGTACCAAAACAACTGTTGCAAAATCGGCTACTGCATTCTTCGAATTGGGTGAAAAGCTTAATCTTCTTTGGTTGCGTGATATGATTGAAGACTTAGTGGTAATAGGTCCTTGGCACGCCCATGCACGTGGAGTCTTGCGTGATGAGTTGTTTGAGAAACATAATGCCTTAACACAATTGCTGTTAAATAAATACAAGAAAAATACAGTGGAGTCATGGGTTTCTGATAACAAAGACAGCGTGAAACGCGTGCGCTCAATGTTGCAGCAAATGCGCAGTGAAAAAGTCTCTGATTATGCAACAGTCATGGTAGCAGTTCGAAGCATTAATAACTTAGTCTCTGCAAACTCATAACGCAAAAAAAGCGCTTTTTAAAAAAACCAGATCCTCAAATTAAGGTTCTGGTTTTTTAGTTGCGAAGAGGTCTTTTTTATAAATTAAGGTAATAAATATCGTTAAGGTGACGTAACTTTTCTTGGTAATCCATGCCATATCCGAAGATGTATAAATCCTCCACTTCAATAGCAAAATAATCAGGTCGATGATCGGCATAACCACGCTCATGAATTTTGCTGACTAAAACAGCTGATTTAACCGATTGTGCTCCTTGTTCATGGCACCATTCATCCACCGCCATCAAGGTATAACCTTCATCAAAAATATCATCGACAATAATCACATGCTTGTCTTTGAGATTGGTTTCGCATTGGTGTTTCCAAATAAGTTGACCACCAGTTGTCTCCGTACCATAACGGCTGACTTGTACATAATCCATTTCCATATCTAAATCTAATTGCTTAGACAAATCGCTGGCAAAAATCATGCCGCCATTCATAATGGTTAAATAAACCACTTCTTTACCGTCATAGTCATCATTCAACTTATTAGCAAGAATCTTGATTTCAGATTGAATTTTATCCTTGCTAAATAACAAAGTGCAGTTTTCTGGTAGTATTTTATTTTGATTCATAAGGGTTTGTCATGGTTAATGAAATGACATTCTAGCGTACTTAACAGTGAAGCAAAACTATATTTTATCGGAAGAAGTGCTTTTTTAAGGGCTTGCAGTTAGATTTATTCGGCTTTTCACTGTATTTTTACAACATTAGTATATACTCCACGCCATTAATCACGATAACATAACAATGAATGAATTAAGCTTTTCACAATTACATCTTAGTAAGCCAGTATTAGGCAACTTATCCAAATTGGGTTATGAGAAAATGACCGCTGTTCAAGTGCAAAGCTTACCACATGTGTTGCAAAACAAAGATGTCATTGCACAAGCCAAAACAGGCAGTGGTAAAACAGCGGCTTTTGGTATTGGCTTACTGAATAAAATTGAACTAAAAAACTACAGCGTTCAGGCATTAGTCTTATGCCCCACACGTGAACTGGCAGATCAAGTGACAAAAGAATTGCGTCGTTTAGCGCGTTTTACTGAAAATATAAAGATAATCACTTTATGTGGTGGTGTTGCAATAGGACCCCAAATTAAATCCTTGTCTCATCCTGCGCACATTGTGGTCGGTACGCCTGGGCGAATTTTAAAGCATTTAGATAAAAATTATATGCGCATTGATGGACTCAAAACATTGGTTTTGGATGAAGCCGATAGAATGTTAGACATGGGTTTTGTTGAAGACATCCAAAAAATTATTGAATTTGCACCCAATAAACGGCAAACCCTATTGTTTTCAGCAACCTATACCGATGATGTGCGTTCATTAAGCAAAAGTATACAAAAAAATGCGGTGACTGTTGCGACCGTTGATACCGAAAGCCCTAATAAAATTACAGAAATGTTTTATGAATCTGCACCTGATTTAAATCTGACTCATTTGGTTAATATAATTGCTAAAGAAGATCCTAAAAATGTTCTTGTGTTTGCAAACACCAAAATTGATGCCAAAGAAGTGGCAAGACACTTAAGAAATAATGGCATTGAAGCAGCAGCCTTGCATGGAGATTTGGAACAGTACCAACGCAATGATGTGTTGGTTAAATTCACTAATGGTACCTTGCCAGTGTTAGTGGCAACCGATGTCGCAGCCCGAGGTTTGGATATTAAAGAGTTGTCCTTGGTGATTAATTATGGGCTGCCATTTGAGCACAATGTTTATACACACAGAATAGGGCGTACAGGCCGTGCTGGCAGCACAGGCATTGCGGTAACTTTGTATTGGGGGAAACAAGGTTTTAAAGCCAAAAAAATGCAAAATTCATCACGCCAATTTGATAACGCCTCAACATTGCCTAAAGCCAATGGTTATATCCTTAAAGCCCGAAATGGAACCATTGTTATAGAAGCGGGAAAACGCAATAAGTTGAGAGCTGGCGATATTTTGGGTGCATTAACAGGTGATGTCGGACTCAATGGTAAACAAATTGGCAAAATAAGTATCTACGACAAACAAAGTTATGTCGCTATAGAGCGTGGTCTTATTAATAAAGCCATAAAAGGTCTGAAACAGTCAGGCTTAAAAGGCAAAAGGTTTTCTGTTTGGATTATGAAGTAACTCTATTTTCTAGGATGGAGCCCTGCCTATCGGCTGTATTTTAGTAGTCTCAATAATCAATCTGTTCTAAATTTTGTGGGTGAGGTCGCGCCCTACAGCGATATATCGTTTTTTCTCATTAATAAAAGGGTGTTTAATATTTTGGGCAAGGCTGAATGGCACTTAGTTAAGAGTTTCTTCAAGGTTAGGATGTTGAAATATATGTATATTTTAAACAGAGTTAATGAGTCTTTGGGTTGTTGACTTTAGAGAGTGTGAAAGTATTCACATTTCAACCCTCTAAATCTAACTGGATTTCTATTTTTCATTTTATTTTCAATCATTTACAAATATTCGCTTTAATATTGATATTTTTGTGTATTATTAAGTGTTTC